>NC_020059.1:72500-170000 GCF_000330885.1 Rhizobium tropici CIAT 899 | reverse complement strand
AGATCGTGCGAGATCGCTCCGAGAATGAGGGTGCGGTTGCTGACGAGCGCGGCGATGCGCAACTGCATGGCATTGATCGCCTTGATCAACAGACGCAACTCGCAGGCGCCTCTTTCGGGAATATGAACCGGCTGCAGACCATTGCCGATCGAGTTGACGGTTCGCGACAGGCGCGTCAGGGGCCGGGTTTCCCGCGCGACGGCGGCAATGGCGATCACGGCGACCAGTATGCCGAGGATGCCGCCAATGAGGCCGATGGGAATACCGTTCAATCGCACCGTCGGCGTTTCGGGCAGATTGAAGACGGCGATCTTGCCGCCGGCAACGCCGATCGACACCTCCACGATCCTGTCCGACGCACCGACGGAAAACCAGCCCCGTGGCTTTTCGGAAAGCGACCGCATGTTAAAATAGCGGTTGCCGAGCGCGATCGCGGCAAATTCGCGGGCGAGCTTCTCGGTAAGCGTCAGATTGGACGCCTCCCCCGTTTGGCCCATGGCCGGCGGATCGGCCAGGTGGATCGCCAGGCCATTAGCATTCAGTGCCCGCACGGCCGCCTGCTGCGCCTCGGGCGGAATGGCATCGAGAAGACGGATCGCAGTCTTCACCTGTTTGGCGGGCGACCGCTCCGGATTGAACGGCGTATCCGGCTTCAGCTGTGCGGCCGCAAAGGCCGCAAGCTGAATGATGAACAGCGCCACGGCCACAATCATGATGATGCGGGCGACCAGACCGAGTTTCAGCATGGTTCAGACATCCTTCACGTCCCTTGTAAGGAGATAGCCGGCATTGCGCACCGTGGTGATGATCTGAGCGCCATCAGGCAGGCAATGGCCAAGCTTGGTGCGCAGGCGGGAGACCGTAACATCGATCGTCCGATCGAAAGGATCGGCGCCACGGCCGCGCGTCCAGTCGAGCAATTGCTCGCGCGACAGCACGCGGCGCGGTCTTTCGAGGAAGCAGACGAGCAGATCGAACTCGGCGGTCGTCAGATGCACGACACGCTCGCCATCCATCTCGATCACCCGGCCGTCGAGATCGACGATCAATCCGGCGAAGCTTTTGCGCCGTGATGGAATGCCGGCATCTTCCGGCCGCTCCGGACCGGAGCGGCGGAGAATGGCGCGGATGCGTGCCAGGAGCTCGCGCGGGTTGAAAGGCTTGCCGAGATAGTCATCGGCGCCCATTTCGAGGCCGAGAATGCGATCGATATCTTCGGTTTTCGCCGTCAGCATCAGGATAGGCACCTTGCTGCGGGTGCGGATGCGCCGGCATGCGGAGAGACCATCTTCACCCGGCAGCATCAGATCGAGGATGATCAGATCGGGGAAGCCCTTGGATAGAATGCGATCCATAGCCGCGGCGCTGTCGGCGGCCTGTACGGCAAAACCTTCACGGCTCAGGAACTCCTCCAGGAGCGCCCTAATCTCGCGGTCGTCTTCGACCAGAAGCAGCGATGCGGAAACCATGGCTCTTCCATGCGGGGCGAGAGGCTGTTTTGGCAACAGGGAAACGACCGACGTTACAAACTGTAACAAATTTCCCTTCTTTTGAAAAATCCCAGCAAAAGAAGCGATGCAGTTTCTCCGCAGCCGGATCCCTCCGGAGCGAATGTCGGCAGCTTCATTGCCGCCTACCCGACCCCATCGCCCGCTCCGGCCCGCGACAGGGCTCGCATCCACGAAATGCGAGCCCTGTCTGCTTTTCCAAACCGCCGATCCTTTTCGACAATGCGGGTTTGCGTCCTGCTCGCCGCCGTGCGAAAGGATTGACCTTCACCGACGGCAATGTCGGGCCAGGGAAACATGCTCATGAGGCAGGACGGTTGAGCCAAAGGCAATCACCGCAGAGATCCGGCAAAGCGACAAGGCGCACCCCAGAGCCGGAAGGCAAGCGTGTGACCTTGCCACGGGCGCTTTCGAAGCTTGGCTATTGCTCGCGCACGCAGGCGGAAGCGTTGATCGTCGCCGGCCGCGTGACCGTGGACGGCCGCCTGATCTCCGATCCTGCCATCTGGGTCGATCTGGAGCATTCGAAGTTCGCGGTCGACGGCATCGAGATATCAGCCGAAAAGAAGCTCTATTTCATGCTGAACAAGCCGCGCGGGCTGGTGACGACGCGCGACGATCCCGAAGGACGGCCGACCGTTTATGATTGCCTGAGGGAGATCGATGCCCGCCACCTCGCGCCCGTCGGCCGCCTTGACAAGGCGAGCGAGGGATTGCTGCTCTTCACCAACAACACGGTATTGGCGCAGGCCCTGCTCGACCCCGTCAGCCATGTCGGCAAGGCCTATCATGTGCAGGTCGACCGCATCATGGACCTGGAACAGCTGGCACGCATGGAGCGTGGCATCGTCGACGATGGTGAACTCCTGACCGCGAGCTCGGTCCGGCTGCTGCGCAGCGGCGACCGCAACAGCTGGATCGAGGTGGAGCTGAAGGAAGGGCGTAATCGCCAGATCCGTCGCATGCTGGAGGCGCTTGGCATCGAATGCCTGCGGCTGGTGCGCGTTGCCTTTGGCGACATCGCGCTTGGCGATTTGCCGAAGGGCGGCGTGCGCGCCTTGACCGAGGCCGAAATCCTGAGCCTGCACCGGCGCGCCGGAATGAAAGTCAATCGATAGAAGGCTGAGCGCGATGCAACCTCATGACTTCTGGCAGGAGCTGGATGCGCCGGGCACCTTCGATCCAATGGCGGAGCGTGCGGATTTCCACGTGGCCGAGCTGCCGGACGGGCGGCAATTGCGGCTGCCGATCCGCGTGCTCGCCGACGGCGAACATGCGCTGGCGTCGTTGATTGTCAATCAGGCAAGCTTCATCGTGTTGGACGCTCTTGCGGAGACGCTTGCGAAGCGAATGGCAGCGTATGATATCGATGTCATTGCCGGATTGCCCACACTCGGCCTGACGCTGGCGGCGGCAGTGGCCCGCGCACTCGGCCATACGCGCTACGTGCCGCTCGGAACATCGCGTAAATTCTGGTACCGCGAGGAGCTTTCGGTCCCGCTCTCCTCCATCACCACGCCAAACCAGGAGAAGCGTCTTTATATAGACCCGCGCATGCTGCCGCTGCTGGAAGGAAAGCGCGTCGCGCTGATCGACGATGTGATCTCCAGCGGCGCCTCGATCGTTGCAGGTCTTTCTCTTTTAACGTCCTGCGGCATCGAGCCCGTGGTGATCGGCGCGGCGATGCTGCAATCCGAACGCTGGCGGGATCGTGTCGATCTAGGCGCCAAGCGCTGGAGCGAGAAAATCATCGGCGTGTTTTCGACACCTCTTCTCGAATGGAGCGGAAGCGGCTGGCGTCGGCCGAGCTGACCGCATTTTGCTGTTGCGGCCATGCGATGGAAGGCAAATTGCATATTATATATGTGAAAACCGTTCCGCTTCCGGCCGCAATACGCTAAGGGTCCGCTCAAGAAGCATCCGTCGGGCGGATGCACGAGCCTGTTGGTGGACGCGTTGCGAACTCTCTCCGAAGCCTATTTTCCGGAATTGCCCAACTACTATCGCGGCAAGGTGCGCGAAAATTACGATCTGCCCGACGGCAGCCGCATCATCATCAGCACCGACCGGTTGAGCGCGTTCGACCGCATCCTCACCTGCATTCCCTATAAGGGCCAGGTGCTGACACAGACCGCCCGCTACTGGTTCGAGCAGACACGTGACATCTGCCCCAACCACGTGATCGACTATCCCGACCCGAACGTGGTGGTCGGCAAGCGGCTGAATATCCTGCCTGTCGAGGTCGTCGTTCGCGGCTATCTCGCCGGCACCACCGGGACCTCGATCCTGACGCTCTACAAGAAGGGTCAGCGCGAGATGTACGGCATCACCCTGCCGGATGGCATGCGCGACAACCAGATCCTGCCGCAGCCGATCATTACCCCGACGAGCAAGGAATTCGACGGCGGTCATGACGAGCCTCTGACGCCGAAGCAGATCGTCGAGGGCGGGCTTCTGACACAGCAGCAGTGGCAGACGCTGACGAATTATGCTTTTGCCCTGTTCGCGCGCGGACAGGAAATCGCCCGCAAGCGGGGGCTGATCCTCGTCGATACCAAATATGAGTTCGGGACCGATGAAAACGGCACCATCATCCTTGCCGACGAAATCCACACGCCCGACAGCAGCCGCTATTGGCTGGCCGACAGCTACGAGGACCGCTTCAAGAACGGTGTGCGCCCCGAAAGCTTCGACAAGGATTTCGTGCGGGCCTGGGTCACGGAGCGCTGCGATCCCTATAAGGACGAGATCCCCGAAATTCCACGGGAGTTGGTCGAGGAGACGTCCAAGGTCTATATACGCGCCTATGAAGCGATCACCGGCATAACTTTCGTGCCCGATGATCGCGGCGCAACGCCGCTTGACCGGGTTCGCGCAAGCCTCGTCCGCTATTTCCCTTAGGAGACCGTTTGAACGGTCGTTTCGCTGAATCGGCACGCTGCAACTTCCCGTAAGTTGCGGTGGAGATGGAGTTTTGCGCCATTCACATCCCTTGATTGTGGATGCAAGGGTATGTTTTTTGCAACACTTTAGATTTTTTTTACCGACAAGCTGATATTTCGCCCGATCCCACATATGTTCGCTGCCGAGAATTCGTAAAAGCCACTGTGCTATTGCAAAACTCGTTGCTAGATTGTCGCCGACCGCTTCGGGTCGTTGTTTGTGTTGCGTAAGACTGGAGCGCCGGCATATGGGGTCAAGCCGATCCCGAAAAACACTGATCAGTAAATTGAATTGTGGGACAAAGTGATGGTTTCCATTCGTACTGCCGCCCCCGCCCTGCTGCTTGTTTTGGCAGGTTGCGTCAGCGGCCCAGACCATAAGCCACCGGAAATGCCTCTCCCGGCCAAATTCTCGGAGGGTGGTACGAAGGCGAACGGCGATATCGCCGGCTCGCAATGGTGGACCGCTTTCGGCGACACCAAGCTGAATGCCTTCGCCGCACAGGGACTTGCCCAGAACTTGACCATCCAGCAGTCGCTGGAACGCATCAACCAGGCGGAAGCTGCCGTCGTCACAGCAGGTGCAGGCGGTCTCCCGAGCCTCACCGTGTTAGGCGACAACACGACCAGCGGTCAAAAGGGTGGCTCGCGGGTTTCTTCGTCGGCTGGACGGCGGAATACGACGACGGGAACCGCTTCGGCTTCCTGGCTGCTCGACCTCTGGGGTCAGTATCGCCGCGCTACGGAAAGCGCCAATGCTTCGGTCGACGCCGCCTATTCCAGTGTCGACGTTGCACGCCTGACATATCTGCAGGATCTCGCCAACAGCTATGTCAATGCCCGCTATTACCAGAGGCTCATCTCGATCGCGCAGGAAAACCTGAAGTCGCGGCGCGATACGCTTTCTCTGACCAAGTTCCAGCTCGAAGCCGGTGCGGCTTCCCGCCTCGACGTGGTCCAGGCCGAGGGCCTCGTCAACCAGACGCTGGCGCTGGTGCCCGGTTATGAAATCAGCTATCGCCAGCAAGTGCACCACATCGCGACGCTGCTCAACGTTCCTTCGTCGACGATTATCGCGCAAATGCAGGGCGGCGGCAGGCAGCCGATCTTCCGCGGCAGCGTCCGCACCGGTGTTCCGGCCGACCTCATCCGCAACCGTCCTGATATTCGCGTTGCAGAGCGTCAGCTTGCTGCCTCGACGGCCCAGATCGGCGTGGCGGAAGCCAAGCTCTTCCCGTCGATCACCCTCAGCGGCTCGATTTCGCCGACCTATGTCCATACATCGGCAGCGAGCGGCGGCCTGACCACCTGGTCGTTCGGCCCATCGCTGAACCTGCCGATCTTCGACGGCGGCGCCCTGCGTGCCGGCGTCAAGAGCGCTGAATCGACAAGCCGCGAGAACTATCTCGCCTGGCAGTCGACGGTACGCTCGGCGATCGAAGACGTTGAAAACGCGCTCTCGGCCGTCAGCCGCGACGCACAGACGGTCGCTGCGTTGCAGGCTCAGGTCAAGTCCTACCAGGAAGCCCTGCAGCTCTCGACGGCAAGCTACAAGGACGGCGCATCCTCGCTGCTCGACGTTCTCGATGCCCAGCGCAACGTGACCTCAGCCCAGCAGAGCCTGGCGCAGGCTGTCCAGCAGAGCGCTCTCGACTACATCTCGCTGAACGTCAACATCGGCGCGGGCTACGTGCCGGCCGATAAGGCGATCGCGGCCGCTGGACCGACCAGAGCCAAGGCCGAGGCCATCAAGGTTGCTGCCAAGAAGGCGATGTAAGCCTATGGCCTAGGCCGTACCAGAGCCTTACCGCTCGAACTTGAAAACCGCCGCAGGGATCTGTGGCGGTTTTTCTTTTGGGCGCATGGAGATGGCTAAAATGAAAATGGCGCGCTCCGCTTCCGCAAGAACACGCCATCGCCAAAAACAAAAAGGCCGGAATGACCCGGCCTTTCGCCATCCGCCTTCACATCAGTGCCAGTACATCCGTGGTCAAAGGCAAGGGCGGAACTGCAGCCAGATTGATCATGAAAGGTCAACGAAGAGTTAACGCCACTTTCATGATATTAACGGACGAAACGGCTCGCTTTCCAGCGCGCCAGCGCCCATCGGCTGCATGACTGAAGCGTATATGAGAGGGCAAGGTGGCAATTTCAAGGCCGCTTTGTTGTTTCTGCCAGAAACCTTCTAAAGCAGCCCGGCAGCCTTTATCGAAAACCTTAACGCCTTTTCGGTTCGAACTGGCGCGTTCAAGCTGTATTCATGCAAATGCTTCTACAACACATGCACAGATTGAGGAGGCACTTGGGATTCCTATCAGATCCCTTGCATGGAGAAACCTTTATCTTGCCGAAGTTGGTTAGTGTTACCAAAGAGCGCCGGGGTAGGCGCGTGACTGTGAACAAGCGCCGGGGCGGCCAAGTGCGCGAAAGGGAGAGTGATTTATGAAATTCAAGGTTCTCGCGGCGAGTCTACTGACAGCGCTCATGGCGCTGCCAGCCATTGCGGAAGCGGCGGAAGGCTTTGCCACGGCAAACGTCAACATGCGGTCAGGCCCAAGCACCGCCTATCCGGCTGTCACGATGATCCCGGTCGGTGTGCCCCTTCAGATCAATGGCTGCCTCAATGATACGCCGTGGTGCGACGTCTCCTTCTACGGTGGCCGTGGCTGGGTTGCAGGCCGTTATATCCAGGCGACCTATCAGTCGCGCCGCATTTATGTCGACCGGCAATATTACCGGCCGCTCGGTATTCCGACAGTGGTGTTCAATTTCGACGATTATTGGGGTCGCTATTACCGCGGCCGCGACTTCTACCGCGATCGCGATCGCTGGCGCCGCGGCCCTGGCTGGGGCGATCGGCGGCCCGACAGCGGCTGGGACCGCCGCAATTCTCCGGGCTGGGACCGCGGCTCCGGCTGGAATGATGATCAGGATGGCCACTGGGACCGCCGCCCTGATCGCAATCGCGACTGGAATGACGGACAGGATCGCAACTGGGATCGCCGGCCCGATCGTGATCGTAACCGCGATTGGGACAGACAACGCGACGGCAATCGCGACTGGGGCAGACAGCGCCCGGACGACAACCGGGATTGGGGTAACCGGCCGGACCGCCAGCGCGACAACAACCGCCCGGACAATAATCGCCCGGACAACCGCCCGCGCCCGGAACCGCAGCAGGCTCAACCGCAACCACAGCCGCAGCAGCCACAGAACAATCCTCGGCCGAATGCAAGCGACCCGGGACCTTATAGCCCTAACCACAGGGATCCATGCCCCGCGTCGGAGCCCAACTGCCGGATGTCCGTGAGAGGCTCGAACCGCTGACGGCCGGCCCTGCGACCACCTGAAAAGCTAAAAGGCCGGCGACTTTGAAAGTCGCCGGCCTTTTTGGTGAAGTGCATTGCCCTCCCAGAAGAATGCACCCCCATGCGGGAGCTTCACTCAGGAGATGATTTCACGGAAGAGCACGCGCCCAAAACTCTCGACTTCTGCCGCGCTCTCGCCGGTTCGCAAGGTTTGGACAGTTAATCCGATGGCAGCGGTATGCTTCAATGCATCTTTAGACGCGCTTCCCGAGTCGCCGAAATGAACATCTCGCGCGCTTCTTCGGCAGACTTGCGGCCGTCAATGGCAGCCCGGCAAAGGCTTCGAGCCGCCACATAGAGGGGGCCGCGGCGGTCGGGCCATAGATTGGCCATGCAGCTAAGGGCCTCGGAAGGGCCTGTCACGACTTGGAACCTATCTTGAGCAAAACCGACCTCGATCGGATTGCTCCATTTGATGTGTCGCATGAACACTCCTCCTCACGCGCTACCAATTGCTTGGAGCCGTCGATGGAGACGGCCACATGACAATACTATAACCTTGTTCAGAGCATTCGAAAATATGGAAGATTGCTTGTTGTACGTGAAGTATCGACGCAGCCTCATTCGATACGAGTGCGTATAGTATTCCCAAATTGCAAGGAAACACCGGCGGCCGCAGATACATCAAGCCTCAGGAAAGCTACTTTTCACGTGCGATCCGCCTCGCCTCATCCGGAGAAAAGCCGGCACGGCGCGCAAGCCGCTCGAGGCCGAATATCCGGTCGATCTGGTCCACCAGCCACAGTTCGAAACGTTTCCACATTGGCTCAGCCTCCTCCGCTGCGATCCGTTCGATCGCAGCGGCTCACGATGAACATCGCACCGGCCAACCACTTTATTTCAACGGAATTGGGGCGGCCGCTGCGCGTTGGAGAGCAATTCCTGCTTCGTTGCGAAGTCGCCGAACAGCTTTTTCAGCCGGGCTTCCTCCTCCTTGCAAATCCGGTGGCGTCGGACGAAATCCTCGACGCTCCAGACCTCCCGCAGCTTGCTCTCTTCAATTTTCTCTATCTTCAGTAATGAAGTCATGTGCTCGCCCTCTTTGTTTTTATGAGAGGATAATGCTCAGGGTGGCAAAAAGTTCCTTGCGCGCCCGCCGGTCGCAGGGAGAGATCGCCGCCGTTGCGGGGCGGAATGTTCTTAATCCCTCCTTAAATCGCCGCATTTACACTTCAGGCGGGATTTGATGTCTTCAGGAGAGGCCGAACCAAGGCGGGTTGCTTTACCTCGATCGCCCATTGGCTCGAAGCGCGCTACCGCCGCTGCGATCAGCCTGATAGAAGGCATGGAATACAAGGGCACCGAGGTACGACCGGCCGGCAATGGCAGATAAGAAGAAATCAAGCCAGAGGATAGAACCATCCTTTTCCAGCGGCCGGGAACGCATCGAGGACGGATTCAATGCCGGCGAGCGCATCATCGGCAACAGGCGTTCGGCCAAGAAATATTCGTCTTCTTCCAAAACATACTACGAAGAGCCGGAGCCCGACGAAGACGACGAGGATGAGCCCGTGGTCGAAAAGCCTCGCCGCAGCCGCCGCAAACCGGCACGCCGTGCGCGGCCGCGGCGCGGCTTTTTCGGCTTCATCCGTTCGACGATCTACTGGGGTCTTGTACTCTGCCTCTGGGCCGGTATCGGCCTTGCTGGGCTCGTCGCCTACTACGGCTCGCGCATGCCGAGCGCCAGCACCTGGTCCATCCCTGAACGGCCGCCGAACGTCAAGATCAACGGTCTCGACGGAACCCTGATCGCCAATCGCGGTACCACGGGCGGCGAGGCCGTATCGCTGAGCGAGATGTCGCCCTATATTCCCGAGGCTATCGTCGCGATCGAGGATCGGCGCTTCTACTCGCATTTCGGCTTCGATCCGATCGGCCTTGGCCGCGCGGTGGTGACGAATATCGTGACGGGACATGCCGTTCAGGGCGGCTCGACGCTGACGCAGCAGCTCGCCAAGAACCTCTTCCTGTCGCCGGACCGCACGCTGGAACGCAAAGTGCAGGAAGTACTGCTGGCGCTGTGGCTGGAGCACAAGTACACCAAGGATCAGATCCTGACGATGTACCTGAACCGCGTCTATTTCGGCTCCAACGCCTATGGCGTCGAGGCCGCCTCGCGGCGCTACTTCAATAAATCGGCCAAGGACGTCAATCTCGGCGAGGCCGCCATGCTCGCCGGCCTGGTCAAGGCTCCCTCGCGGCTGTCGCCCGCCCGCGATCCTGCCGCCGCCGAGGCGCGCGCGCAACTGGTGCTGCAGGCGATGCAGGATCAAGGCTTCATCACCGAGGCCGATACCAAGACGGCGATGTCCCAGCCGCCGACACGATCGAAGAGCTACTGGAGCGGCGCCGAGAATTACGTCGCCGACATGGTCATGGACCAGCTACCGAAGCTGATCGGCGGCGATGTCAAGGAAGACCTGATCGTGGACACCACGCTCGACATGTCGCTGGAGGAGAAGGCAGAGAAGGCACTCAGCGATGTGCTCGAAAAGGAAGGCAAGAAGCTGAACGCATCGCAGGCCTCACTGGTTTCCGTCGACGCGACAGGCGCCGTCCGTGCTCTCGTTGGCGGCCGCGACTATGCACAGAGCCAGTTCAATCGCGCGGTCACCGCCAAGCGCCAGCCGGGCTCCGCTTTCAAGCCGTTCGTCTATACCGCAGCGCTTGAGATGGGCCTGACACCCAATTCCATCCGCAACGACATGCCGGTCAAGATCGGCAACTGGGCGCCTGAAAATTATGAACAGCGCTATAGCGGCCCTGTCACGCTTGCCACCGCGATCGCGCATTCGCTGAACACCGTTGCCGCGCAGCTGGTCGCCGAAGTCGGGCCGGATCAGGTCATCAAGGTCGCCCGCAGGCTCGGCATCGAATCGGATCTGCAGGCCAATGCCTCGATCGCGCTCGGCACGTCCGAAGTGTCGCTGCTGGAGCTGACCTCCGCTTATGCCACCTTCATGAACGGCGGCTACAAAGTGGCGCCACATGTCGTCACCAAGGTAACGACCGCCTCCGGCAAGGTGCTGTACCACGCCAATACAGACAATCCGGAGCGCGTGCTCAACCCGGATATTGTTACGAACATGAACGCCATGATGGCCGGCGTCATCACTAACGGCACCGGCAAGACAGCACGCATTCCAGGCTGGCAGGCGGCCGGCAAGTCGGGCACGACGCAATCCTTCCGCGACGCGCTGTTCGTCGGCTTCACCAGCCACCTGACCACAGGCGTCTGGTTCGGCAATGACGACGGCAAGTCGATGCGCAAGGTGACGGGCGGCGGTCTGCCGGCAAAGGCGTGGAAGGAATTCATGGTCGCCGCCCACAAGGGCATCGCGCCGACGCCGATCTTCGGCGGCGGCCAGATCATCGACAACGGCCTGCCGATGGCGCAGGCAGGACCGAACGGCGACCAGCCGACCACCATCGGCAACATCATCTCCGGCGTCGCCAATGGCGGGCAGCCTATGCAACAGCCAGCCTTGCAGCAAAGGCCGTCGCAACAGCCGACCCAGCCGCAGGTTGTCAACCAGGCCTCCGCGAACGACGACCCGCAGGACCTGCCGCCGGCAAATCTGGCCGACGACGCCAACCCTTACAGCTCCAATCGATATGACGGCGATATACCGCCCGCCGATGTCGGCGATGGCGGCGCTCCGGTCGTCACGGCGCGGCCGCACCGCTCGTCGCTGCTCGATGTCATCCTGGGCCGATAAAATCGCAATTTCGCACCCCACAGCACCGTGCGTCATACAGGGGCGCCAAGGTCGCTGCGGCACTTTGGACCTGCTGCAGAATTTTATTCTTAAATCGATCCGGATTTAGAGAATTATGCAGTAGACGCTTGCATGGCCGCAGCAAGGCTGCTCTGATACGCGGTCGCGTCAATTCCTGAGGTCCCCGGCGCATATGGGACCATGTGGAATTTGAGCGACAAACCATTTGTTTTGCTGGATTTCGGGCCATTTCCTGCCTTGCAGTCAGTAAAACCGCTACTTATATACGCGGCATCACCGCAGTCATGGCTGCGCAATCCTCAAGACCATCCCGTAAGGGGCTGTCAATGGAATGCCTGACAGGGGTTCCGATAGCTTGCTTCAAGGAGAGAATGACATGGCAAAAGTAATTGGTATCGACCTTGGAACGACAAATTCCTGCGTCGCCGTCATGGACGGTAAAGACGCAAAAGTGATCGAAAATGCCGAAGGCGCCCGGACGACCCCCTCCATGGTTGCCTTCACCGACGATGGTGAACGTCTCGTCGGCCAGCCGGCCAAGCGCCAGGCTGTCACCAACCCCACAAACACCCTCTTCGCTGTCAAGCGCCTCATCGGCCGCCGCTACGAAGATCCGACGGTCGAGAAGGACAAGCACCTTGTTCCCTTCAACATCGTTCGGGGCGACAATGGCGACGCCTGGGTAGAAGCCAACGGCAAGGGCTATTCGCCCGCACAGATTTCCGCAATGATCCTTCAGAAGATGAAGGAAACCGCCGAATCCTACCTCGGCGAAAAGGTCGAAAAGGCCGTCATCACCGTTCCCGCATACTTCAACGACGCGCAGCGCCAGGCAACCAAGGATGCCGGCAAGATCGCCGGTCTTGAAGTCCTGCGCATCATCAACGAGCCGACGGCTGCAGCCCTTGCTTACGGCCTCGACAAGAAGGACGGCAAGACCATCGCCGTTTACGACCTTGGCGGCGGCACCTTCGATATCTCCATCCTGGAAATCGGCGACGGCGTCTTCGAAGTGAAGTCGACCAACGGCGATACCTTCCTCGGCGGTGAAGACTTCGACATGCGCCTCGTCGAATATCTCGTCGCCGAGTTCAAGAAGGACAACGGCATCGATCTCAAGGGCGACAAGCTTGCTCTGCAGCGCCTCAAGGAAGCTGCCGAAAAGGCCAAGATCGAACTTTCGTCCGCACAGCAGACCGAAATCAACCTGCCCTTCATTACGGCGGACGCTACCGGCCCGAAGCACCTGACGCTGAAGCTGACCCGCGCCAAGCTGGAAAGCCTGGTCGACGATCTCGTCCAGCGCACCATCGCTCCGTGCAAGGCAGCCCTCAAGGATGCCGGCGTTACGGCTGCCGAGATCGACGAAGTCGTTCTCGTCGGCGGCATGAGCCGCATGCCGAAGGTACAGGAAGTCGTCAAGCAGCTGTTCGGCAAGGAGCCGCACAAGGGCGTCAACCCGGATGAAGTCGTCGCGCTCGGCGCCGCTATCCAGGCCGGCGTTCTGCAGGGCGATGTCAAGGACGTTCTGCTCCTCGACGTGACCCCGCTGTCTCTCGGCATCGAAACGCTGGGCGGCGTCTTCACCCGTCTGATCGAACGCAACACGACGATCCCGACGAAGAAGTCCCAGACCTTCTCGACCGCCGACGACAACCAGTCGGCCGTGACCATCCGTGTTTCGCAGGGCGAGCGCGAAATGGCTGCAGACAACAAGCTGCTCGGCCAGTTCGACCTCGTCGGCCTGCCGCCGGCACCGCGCGGTGTTCCGCAGATCGAAGTCACCTTCGATATCGACGCCAACGGCATCGTCCAGGTTTCGGCCAAGGATAAGGGCACCGGCAAGGAACAGCAGATCCGCATCCAGGCTTCCGGCGGTCTTTCCGACGCCGACATCGAGAAGATGGTCAAGGATGCCGAAGCCCATGCTGCCGAAGACAAGAAGCGCCGCGAAGGTGTCGAAGCCAAGAACCAGGCTGAAAGCCTGATCCACTCCAGCGAGAAGTCGCTGAAGGATTACGGCGACAAGGTCACCGAAGCCGATCGCACCGCGATTTCCGATGCGATTGCAGCGCTGAAGGCGGCAACCGAAGCTTCCGAACCGGATGCCGAAGACATCAAGGCCAAGACCCAGACGCTTATGGAAGTTTCCATGAAGCTCGGCCAGGCGATCTATGAATCGCAGCAAGCGGAAGCCGGTTCCGGCGACGCCTCGGCAGCAGGCGGCAAGGACGATGTCGTCGATGCCGACTACGAGGAAATCAAGGACGAAGGCGACCATAAGCGGTCTGCATAAGCACGAACCGAAAGGTTCTAGGAGACTTAAATCCGGCTGCCTTCGGGGCAGCCGGAAATCCATTTCCGGGGTCTAGTCCTTAATGGCAAAAGCGGATTTTTACGAGACATTGGGCGTCTCAAAAACAGCGGACGAGAAAGAGCTGAAGAGCGCCTTTCGCAAGCTGGCGATGCAATTTCATCCGGATAAGAATCCGGACGACAGCAACGCCGAGCGGAAGTTCAAGGAAATCAACGAAGCCTACGAAACGCTCAAGGACCCGCAAAAGCGCGCAGCCTATGACCGCTACGGCCATGCAGCCTTCGAGCATGGTGGCATGGGCGGCGGTGGCGGCTTCGGAGCCGGTTTCGGCGGCGGCGGCTTCTCCGATATTTTCGAAGATATTTTCGGCGAGATGATGGGTGGCGGACGCGCTCGCGGACGCTCGTCCGGTGGCCGCGAGCGCGGCGCCGATCTTCGCTACAATATGGAAATCTCGCTCGAGGAAGCTTTCAGCGGCAAGACCGCGCAGATCCGCGTTCCGACCTCGATCACCTGCGACGTCTGTTCCGGCTCGGGGGCCAAGCCAGGCACGCAGCCAAAGACCTGCGGCACCTGCCAGGGTTCCGGCCGCGTTCGCGCCGCGCAGGGCTTCTTCTCCGTCGAACGCACCTGCCCGACCTGTCATGGCCGCGGCCAGATCATTCCCGATCCCTGCACCAAATGTCATGGCCAGGGCCGTGTGACTGAAGAGCGCTCGCTCTCCGTGAACATTCCGGCCGGCATCGAAGACGGCACGCGCATTCGCCTGCAGGGCGAAGGCGAAGCGGGTCTTCGAGGCGGTCCTTCCGGCGACCTTTACATCTTCCTCTCCGTCAAGCCGCATGAGTTCTTCCAGCGGGATGGCGCAGATCTCTATTGCGCCGTGCCGATCTCGATGACGACGGCAGCGCTTGGCGGCACCTTCGATGTGGCGACGCTCGATGGTACGAAATCGCGCGTCAGCGTTCCCGAGGGAACGCAGGTCGGCAAGCAGTTCCGCCTGAAGGGCAAGGGAATGCCAGTGCTGCGCTCCAGCCAGGTCGGCGATCTCTACATCCAGATCCAGATCGAAACGCCGCAGAAGCTCACCAAGCGCCAGCGCGAACTGCTGCAGGAATTCGAGCAGATCTCTTCGAAGGACAACAATCCCGAATCGACGGGCTTCTTCGCCCGCATGAAGGATTTCTTCGATACGTTCAGCGACTGATTCGCGAATCAGAAGTGTTTCACATCAATCCGGCCGATGATTCGGCCGGATTTTTTGTTGGGGACGCGAATCAGCCGCCCTCGTGGTTCGAGACGGCCCGATGGGCCTCTTCGCCATGAGGGCTAGTTTTGGCAATCACGAATCAGCCCCAGGTTAGCGGATCGAGCCGGAGATAGAAGGCGAGACGCTCGCGATCCGGCTTCTTGATTTCCATTGTCTCAAACAGAATTGAAAAAGCCCGTTCGCCTTGCTCTGGCGCGGTCCAGTTTTCCTCGGCATTGGCAATCATGAGCGTGAAATCAACATAGCGATCGGCCTTGCCGACACGGCCGAGATCGATCAGCCCGGTACATTGCAGGCTATGCGGATCGACCATAAAGTTGGGCATGCAGGCATCGCCATGGCAGAGAACCCTGTCGATGGCCTCCTGATCCAGCCGGACGGGCAGATCGCGCTCGACGCGATCAAGCAGGTCGCGGGCGGGCCTATCCTGATCCTCCGGCGGCAGAAAATCCGGGTTCACTACATCTCGCGCAACTACATCCGCCGCCTTTGCGAACATCAGCGACAGGCTGCGATCAAAGGGGCATTGATCTGCGGGCAGCTCGTGAAGAACTTTCAGCTGCTGCGCCATCGAGGACCAGGCTTTCAGCAGCGTCTCTCCGTCCAGATCGGTGGCCGGTACACCGGCGATCGCCGTCATGATCAAGCACGCACCGTCCTCCGTCTCGCGCCAGTCGATGACCTCAGGCACGGCAATGCCTTTGCCCTGCAGCCAAAGCAGCCGGTCGCGCTCGCCGGCAAGGTCTGCCGATCGGGCTGAGGCTGCTATTTTCGCATAGGCACGGCCATCTTCGCGCCGATAGACAAGATCTCCCGATTCGCCTGTCTTCACTCGCGTCCAGTCGCGGCTCGCTTTTGCAAGCAGTGCTTCTACAAATTCCAATTGATGCCCCTTCGCCCAAAAAGTCTCCGAAGCATAGCGATATAGGTAGCACTACGTGCCGGCGCCAACTTCTGCGGGAATTCAGATTGTTTCACATGAATCCGGGCGATGGTTCGGCTGGATTTTATTTTGAACACGCGAATCACCCGTCCTCGTGGTTCGAGACGGGCCCGCGGGCCTCTTCACCGAGAGGACTAACCTTCGGCATTTCAATTTCTTTGATTTGGGCGCGAGATTCGCTCCACCCTCATCCTGAGCCTGTCGAAGGACGGGGGTCGCCCTCGACGGTGCTTCGTTCGATTGACATCGCTGACGACAGGCAAAAACCTTGCACTCGTGCGGGGTTCGGCATACCCCTCGGCCATCGATTGCGAATCCTAGGGATCTATGCCGAACAAGGTTTTCATCTCGCGCCTCAAGCTGACCGACTTCCGCAACTATGCGGCAGCGGCGCTGACGCTTGACGTGCGGCATGCGGTGCTGACCGGCGACAATGGCGCGGGCAAGACCAATCTCATGGAAGCCGTGTCGCTGCTTTCGCCCGGCCGGGGCCTGCGCCGCGCCGCCTATACCGACGTCACCCGGGTCAATGCGCCAGGCGGATTTTCCATTTTTGCCGAGCTCGAAGGCATGGACGGTAGCGTCCAGATCGGTACCGGCATCGACACGGTGGACGAATCGACCGCCCGCCGGCTTCGAATCAACGGCACGCCGGCCAAGACTGTCGACGAGCTGACCGATCATTTGCGCGTTCTCTGGCTGACGCCGGCGATGGATGGCCTGTTCACCGGCGGCTCCTCGGAGCGTCGCCGCTTTCTCGACCGGCTGGTGCTGTCGCTCGATCCCGCTCATGGCCGCCGCGCCAGCGATTTCGAGCGCGCCATGCGCAGCCGCAACAAGCTTTTATCCGAAAACCGGTTCGATCCATCCTGGCTTGGCGGCATCGAGGAGCAGATGGCGAGCCTCGGCATCGCCATGGCGATCGCGCGGCAGGAAATGCTCGGCCTCCTCTCGCGGCTGATTGCCGAAACCCGCGAAACGACGCCGTTCCCCTCGGCAGCGCTCGCGCTTTCCGGCTTCCTCGACGGACAGTTCGATAGGCCGGCCGTCGATCTCGAAGATGCCTATGCCGATATGCTGCGCGAGGGGCGTTACCGTGACGCCGCTGCCGGCCGCACGCTGGATGGGCCGCACCGGGCCGATCTTCTCGTACGCCATCGCGAAAAGGACATGGAGGCAGAACGCTGCTCCACCGGCGAGCAGAAGGCCCTGCTCGTCGGGCTCATCCTTGCTCATGCGCGGCTCGTCGGCAATCTTACAGGCTATGCGCCGATCCTGCTACTGGACGAGATCGCTGCACATCTCGACGAGGGGCGGCGGGCAGCCCTCTTTGATCTCATCGACGGCCTCGGCGGCCAAGCCTTCATGACTGGTACCGACAGGTCGATGTTCTCGGCGCTCGGCGAGCGCGCGCAATTCTTTACCGTGGCGCAAGGCGGCATTACGAAATCTTAGAGCATGATGCCGAAAAGTGTGAGCGGTTTTCGGACGACATCATGCTCTACTTATTTGATTGTAGAGCCGGATTCAGATTTTAGGTCGAATAGACCTAAAATCATCCGGCTCTAGCGCCTCCTTCACCGCGATTGTGCTAAACTCCAGCACATGGATCCTTTGACCTCAGACGAAATCGCCCGCTATCACCGCCATATCCTCCTGCCGGAGGTCGGCGGTGCCGGCCAGCAAAAATTGAAGGCGGCCCGCGTGCTTGTCATCGGCGCCGGCGGACTTGGTGCGCCGGTGCTGCAATATCTCGCCGCCGCCGGTGTCGGTACGCTCGGCATTGCCGATGACGACCGCGTTTCGCTGTCCAACCTGCAACGCCAAGTGATTCACGATACCGGCACGATCGGCGAAATGAAGACGCAGAGCGCTGCAGACGCCATCGCGCGGCTGAACCCGCATGTTCGCGTCATCCGCTTCGAGGAGCGGTTCAGCGCCGATACCGCCACGCGGCACCTTCCCGGCTTCGATCTCGTCATCGACGGCTCCGACAATTTCGACACGCGCTATGCGGCTGCCGATGCGACCGAAGCAGCACTCTTGCCGCTGGTGACCGGCGCTGTCGGAAGATTCGACGGGTCCGTGACGACGTTGAAGCCTTACGAAAGCGACGCGGATGGCAACCTCAATCCGCGCTATCGCGATCTCTTCCCGGCACCACCGCCGGAGAGCCTGATTCCGAGCTGCGCGGAGGCGGGAATCATCGGCGCCCTGACAGGCGTCATCGGCACGCTCATGGCGATGGAGGCGATCAAGCTTATCACAGGCATCGGCGAGCCGCTGATCGGCCGCCTGCTGCTCTATGATGGGCTTTCCTCACGCTTCGAAACCGTACGGTATCGCTGCAAACGCGCCCGGGTTGCTGCCGAATGAGCGATATTGCGCTTCGTCGCCTCGCTGACGGCTTCGATCGGTGGGATGTGTTGCTGGATCTCATCCTGTCGTCCTTTGCCTATATGAACGGACGCATTATTCCGCCCTCTTCGGCGCTGGCGCTGACATCCGAAACGCTGAAAGCGAAGGCACTTAGCGAGATCGCTTATGCCGCACTCGATGGTGAGCAACCGGTCGGCTGCATTTTCTGCCGACCGGAAGTGGAAAGCCTTTACGTCGGCAAGCTTGCCGTGCTGCCGGCAGCGCAGGGTAAAGGTATCGGCAAGCTGCTGCTGCGCATGGCTGAGACAACGGCGCGAGAGCTTGGGCTCAAGAGCTTGCGGCTGGAAACGCGGATCGAGCTGGTCGACAACCATGCTACCTTCGCCGCCTGGGGCTTTCAGAAGACGGCCGAAAATCGCCATGCCGGTTTCGATCGGACGACATCGATCGAGATGCGCAAGCCGATTGCCTAGCGCATCCTCAGCCGGTGGACGGAGCCGTCACGCTTCCCGCGGCGGAATGCGGGTAATGCGCGCACCCATGGCATTCAACCGCTCCTCGATGCGCTCATAGCCACGCTCGATCTGCTGGGCATTGTTGATGACGCTCGTTCCTTCGGCGCACATGGCTGCGATCAGCATCGCCATGCCGGCGCGAATGTCCGGGCTTTCGAGCTGGGCGGCGCGCAGCTTGGACGGGCCGGCGACGATGGCGCGATGCGGATCGCACAGCACGATGCGGGCGCCCATGGCGATCAGCTTGTCGACGAAGAACATGCGGCTTTCGAACATTTTCTCGAACATCAGCACGACGCCATCGCATTGCGAGGCGGTGACGATGGCGATCGACATGGTGTCGGCCGGGAAGGCAGGCCAGGGCTGATCCTCGATCTTCGGTATATGGCCGCCGAAATCGGGCTGGATCTTCATCTCCTGACCGGAGCGGATGATGAGATCATCGCCGTCGATCTGGCAGCGTATGCCCAAACGCTCGAAGGTCATCAGCGTGGAGCGCAGATGCTCGACGCCAGCGCGGCGGATGGTGATTTCCGAGCCGGTGACGGCGGCAAGGCCGATCAGGGAGCCGACCTCATTGTGATCAGGGCCGATGCGATGCGATGCACCGCCGAGCCGCTGGCCGCCGTGGATGGTCATCATATTCGTGCCGACACCCTCGATCCGCGCGCCCATGGCAATCAGGAACCGCGCGAGATCCTGGACATGCGGCTCGGAAGCGCAATTGCGCAAGATCGTCGTTCCCTCAGCGAAAACCGCGGCGCAAAGCGCATTTTCTGTCGCCGTCACGGAGGGTTCGTCGAGAAAGACATCGGCGCCGCGCAGCCCTTCCGTGCGGAAGCTGTAGACGCTGTTGACCTCGATCCTCGCGCCGAGCTGTTCCAGCGCCAGGAAATGCGTATCGACGCGCCGGCGGCCGATAACGTCGCCGCCGGGCGGCGGCAGGGTGATCTCGCCGCAGCGTGCCAGCATCGGGCCAGCGAGCAGGATGGAAGCGCGGATGCGGGCGCAGAGATCGGGATCGAGATTCGCGGGGCGAAGCTCGCGCGCCTCGATTTCAAGCTCGTTGCGGCCGAGCCAGCGCACCTTGGCGCCGACGGACTGGATCAGCTCCACCAGCGCCTCGACATCGCGAATGCGCGGCACGTTGCTGAGCTCGACGCGCTGATCGGTCAGAAGCGATGCGGCGATGATCGGCAATGCGGCATTCTTGTTGCCGCTCGGTTCGATCTCTCCCGACAGCTTGAAGCCGCCCTCGACCACATATTGAATCCGCTCATGCGGCAGCGCGCGCGCCATGATTTCCGCCCTTCCTGATTTGTGTTGTGGTCACCTCTGGGCCGGCTTTGTGACATGGACATGACCGGCGAGAGGGAAGTGAGATCAAATTTGCAGCCGGGTATTCAGCCCCGTTTCAGCGGGCGAATCAGCATGCTTCCGTCATCGAAAGGGCAGCACACGATTGGGTGGGCGATGGCCGTCGATGAAGGTGCGGATGTTGATGATGACCTTGTCGCCCATGTCGATTCGGCCCTCCAGCGTGGCCGAACTCATATGCGGCAGGATCACCACCTTGCCCTCATTGGCGAGCTTCACCAACTTCGGATTGACTGATGGTTCGTTCTCGAACACGTCGAGGCCGGCGCCGGCGATCTTGCCCTCGCGCAGGATCTTGATCAGCGCCGCTTCGTCGATAACATCGCCGCGCGCCGTGTTGACGATGTAGCTCGTCGGCTGCAGCAGCGCCAGGCGGCGGGCCGAGATCAGATGATAGGTGGCCGGCGTCGACGGGCAATTGACCGAGACGATATCGACGCGGGCGAGCATCTGGTCGAGGCTGTCCCAATAGGTCGCCTCCAGCTCGTCCTCAGTCGCCGGATTGACGCGCTTGCGATTGTGATAATGGATCGACAGACCGAAAGCCTTGGCGCGGCGGGCAACGGCCGTGCCGATCCGCCCCATGCCGACGATGCCGATGCGCTTGCCGTGGATGCGGCGGCCGAGCATCCAGGTGGGCGACCATCCGGCCCATTCGCCGGGGTTGTCGGTCAGCACGCGCGCACCTTCCGCCAGTCGCCGCGGCACAGCGAGGATGAGCGCCATGGTCATATCGGCGGTGTCTTCGGTCAACACATTGGGCGTATTGGTGACTGTGATGCCGCGGCGGGCGGCTGCCTCCACATCGATATGATCCGTGCCGTTTGAGAAGCTGGCGATCAGCTTCATCTGCGGGCCGGCTTCATCGATGATCTCGGCATCGATGCGGTCGGTGACAGTCGGCACCAGCACGTCTGCCGAGCGGACGGCCTGGATAAGCTCATCCTTGGTGCGCGGGCGATCATCGATGTTGAGCTCGGCATCGAAGAGTTCGCGCATGCGCGTCTCCACCGCGTCAGGCAGTTTGCGCGTGACGTAGACCTTCGGTTTTTTCTTCGTCGTCATGGCGAGCGGCGATGCCTTGTTCAGATGTTCTTAACCAAGAAGCAGGATAATTTTCCCGTTCCGGGCATTTCTACCAGACCCGCAGGCGAAGACAAACAAAACTCGCTGACGCGATCCGAGGATTTGCCGCTCACCGGAGCGAAAGGTCGCCGGAATGGCGCCTTTGTCATGACGAACGAACGGAACTCCCATGCATGGCAATGTCTTGAAGTCCTGCGCCATTTTCGCAATCGGCCTGATGATGGCCGCTGTGTCGGCCGATATTGCCGTCGCCCAGGCCGCCAAAGGGCCGAGCGGCTTGCCGCTGCCGCGCTTCGTCACGCTGAAATCGAAGCGGGTCAACCTGCGCATCGGGCCGAGCGCGGATTACGCCGTATCATGGCTTTATCTCAAGCAGGGCCTGCCGGTCGAAATCATTCAGGAATACGATAATTGGCGGCGTGTACGCGATGCCGACGGCACCGAGGGCTGGGTCAACCAGTCGCTGCTGTCGGGCCAGCGCTCGGCGATCGCCGCACCCTGGATGAAAGGCAAGGGCAAGGCCGTCTTCGTCAACATGCGCCGCGAATCCCAGCCATCCGCCGCCGTCATCGCCAAGCTTCAGCCCGGCGTGATGATGAGTGTCAAGGAGTGCACGGGCGACTGGTGCCTCGTTACCGCCGACGGCACCGAAGGCTGGGTGGCGCAATCGGAAATCTGGGGTGCCTATCCCGGCGAGGCCTTCAAGTAACGCACTCCTTGGCTTTTCACACATAGGCGATGGTGCGACTTTCCGGCACAATGATGTATCCGGTATGAAAAACGGAGACCGGTTATCTTGGCGTATGTGCTCGGCGTTCTTGGCGTGGCAATCGTTACGTTCACATCGACGAACATAGACGATATTTTCGTGCTTCTCGGCTTCTTTGCCGATCCGAAGTTCCGATTGAGGCAGATCATCATAGGCCAATATCTCGGTATCGGCGTTCTTTACGGCGTCAGCGCCATTGCCTCATTGCTCGCTCTCGTCATTCCCGCCGCCTATATCGGCCTGCTCGGCCTTGCGCCGATCTATTTCGGCCTCAGCAGGCTATGGGAGCTCTGGAACGGCGGGGAGGCCGGCGACAATCCGCAAGATCACGCCAAGGCCTCGGCAGGACATGGAAACATCGTGGCGATCGCCTTGGTAACGATCGCCAATGGCGGCGACAATATCAGCGTCTATACGCCTCTCTTTGCGACGCGCTCCGCCTATGAGGTTTTGGCCATCGGCTGCATCTTCGCAGTGCTGACGGCAGTCTGGCTGGGCTCGGCACATTCTCTCGTCAATCATCCGAAGCTCGGCGCACCGATCAGGCGACATGGGCACAGGGTCGTGCCCTTCGTGCTGATCGCGCTCGGCATCCTCATCCTCTATGAGGCGGGAACCGTAACGCTCTTTCGGTGATGAGCTTGCTTCGGCACTTTATAGCAAAGCCGCCCCTGCGATCTGCCGAAGGCGGCTTCGATGATTGCTGACAGGGACAGGCTCAGTCAGAGAAGCCCGAATTCCTTGGCGGCTTCCGACAGCGACCGCATCGGCCGCGGGCCGATCTGCTCGATGACGATGGCAGCCGCGAGATTGCCGAGCTTGGCGCAGTCTTCCAGACCACGGCCCTGCGTGTAGCCGAAGAGGAAGCCCGCAGCGAAAAGATCGCCTGCACCGGTCGTGTCGACACGCTCCTCGATCGGATGGGCATCGACGACATAGCGCTCATTGCCGCGCACGACGACGGCGCCATCCTTGCCCGTCGTCACGGCGGCGATCTTGCAATCGGCTGCGATCAGAGTCAGCGCCTTTTCAAAGTCGTCGGTCTCGTAGAGCGAGAGGGCTTCGTCACGATTGGCGAAGACGATATCGACGGTGCCGGAGCGCATGAGGTCGAGGAACTCATGGCGGTAGCGGCCGACACAGAAGCTGTCGGAGAGCGTCATCGACATTTCCCGGCCATTGGTATGAGCAATGCGGGCGCATTCGCGGATCGCTTCCTTGGCGCGTGGCGGATCCCAGAGATAGCCCTCGAAATAGGTTACCTTTGCATCGGCAACGACGTCTTCCTCGACATCCTCGGGACCCAGCTCGACGCAGGCGCCGAGATAGGTGTTCATGGAGCGCTCGCCATCCTCGGTGACGAAGATCATCGAACGGGCTGTTGGAGGGAAGGTGCCCTTCGCCTTGGTTTCGTAATGAACGCCCTGGGCGCGGATATCATGGGCGAAGATCTGGCCGAGCTGGTCTTCGGCAACCTTGCCGAAATAGGCAGCCTTGCCGCCGAAATTCGCGACACCGGCCGCCGTGTTGCCGGCGCTTCCGCCGGAGGCTTCCAGAGCCGGGCCCATGCGCGAATAGAGAAGCTCCGCGCGCTCGGCGTCTATGAGGTTCATCGCGGCTTTGGTGATGTTGTTTTCGATCAGAAACTGATCGTCGCAACGGGCGATAATGTCGACGATAGCATTGCCGACGGTCAGTACATCGAAGCGAGTCATCTATAGGAGGGTCCCGGATCCTGGTGATAGCCGGTATCCGGTATTATCGGTTTTTCTGAAGTTTTAAAGAAAAATCCGCGCCAACGCGGCCAACTTGCTTGCAATCAGTCATTTGCCTGTCACTTTCTATCTTTAAATGCTTATCACGCGACTGGGATGGGAAGCTCGAAAGACTTCCGAGCCAGTTTGGGAAGGAATGATGCCTTCCGCCTCACCGGTACGCGGGCCGACCACGGATGAACTGGCGGCATGTGCACCGGGGGGACCTCCTCACCGGGGCGAGATCGACAAGAGCGGGCCAAGCCCGCTTTTTTTGTTTTGCGGGTTTCCAGCCCCGGGCAAGCTGCTACAAGTTTCGGGTCCAATTCCTCGAAATCACGAGCTTCATACCCGCGTGTCCGAAATCCTCATAGACGTTCTTCCCGTCTTCCTGCTCATTCTCGTCGGCTGGGTCATTGTGCGCACGGGTTTGCTGAAAACCGATGTCGGTGAGGCCATGAGCGAGTTCGTCTTCAAGGTCGCGGTGCCGCTCCTGCTGTTCCGGACCATTGCCGAAGCGGATTTTCGTGGTGCTTCGCCGTTTCGATTGTGGATCGCCTATTTCTCCGGCGTCGCCATCACCTGGACTGCCGGCCATATCGTCGCAACGCGGCTCTTCGGGCGGGATGCGCGCATCGGCGTGCTCGCCGGTGTTTCCTCGGCGTTTGCCAATACGATCTTCATCGGCCTTCCGCTGGTCGGGCGCACGGTAGGGCCTGACGGCGTCATGGCGATGTCGATCCTGATCGCCGTGCATCTCCCAACGATGATGATCGCAGGCACGCTGCTGATGGAGCAGGCCGAGCGCAAGGAGAATGCCGGCGCCGGCCGCAGCACCGGCGAGTTGCTGCGTCAGGTCGGCAGCAATCTCCTGCGCAATCCGCTCGTCATCGGGCTTTTCTGCGGTCTTATCGTCCACATGACCGGCCTTCCCATCCCCGCAACGCTTGGCACGGTCGTCGACAACATCGCCAACATCGCCGGCCCAGCTGCGCTGATCTCGCTCGGAATGGCGCTGCGTCAATATGGGCTGTCGGGCAATCTCGGCGTCACCAGCGTCATTGCCGCCTTCAAGCTTTTTCTGCTGCCGGCCTGCGTGCTGGCTGCCGGACTTCTTCTCGGCCTGAGCCCGGAATGGCGGGCCGCACTCGTTCTCACGGCCGCTGTTCCTACAGGTGTGAACGCCTGGCTGATTGCCAATCGCTTCGGCGTGGGCCACAGTCTCGCGGCCTCGACGATTACCTTGACGACAGCGCTCGGCGCATTCTCGGTATCGCTCTGGGCCTATCTGCTCGGATAACCGAGGCCGAAACCCGCCGATCGTAACGGCATCTCTCCGCTTTCGGAGAAGCAGGCAGGAAAATGGTCATATATTTTGCGCATCCCGGCCTTCCCACCCAGTGCGCAGCAAAGGATGGCACATGAATATTGCAGCTCCGCTCACCAATCCCGCGTCAGCCTATGCGCAGAAGGTCTTCGTGCTCCAAGGCGGCGGCGCGCTCGGCTCCTATCAGGCGGGTGCCTTTCAGGCGCTTAGAGAACAGAATATCGAGCCGGACTGGATCGCAGGCATCTCGATCGGCGCGATCAATGCCTCGATCATGGCCGGCAACGTGCCCGGCGAACGGCTCAAGGCGCTGAGCTCCTTTTGGAACAATGTGACCGTGCATCTCCCCGTCGATCTACTGATGGAAGATCGCCGCGAGACCAACCCTTTCTATCGCTCGGTCAGCAGCTGGTGGGTATCGACCTTCGGCGTGCCCGGCTTCTTTTCCCCGTGGCAGCTCCCGGCATGGTTCCAGACGCGCGGCTCGGCGGGCGCGACCAGTGTCTACGATACCGAGCAATTGCGCCAGACGCTGCTCGATCACGTCGATTTCGACCGAATCAACCATGGCCCGGTGCGTTTGAGCCTCGGCGCCGTCAATGTGCGCACCGGCAATTTTGCCTTTTTCGACAACAAGGAGATCAAGATCGGACCCGAGCACGTGATGGCGAGCGGCGCGTTGCCGCCGGGTTTTCCAGCGGTCAAGATCGGCAACGAGCACTACTGGGACGGTGGCCTCGTCTCGAACACACCGCTCAGCTACGTGCTGCGCAATGGCGCCGATATCGATACGGTCGTCTTTCAGGTCGATCTCTTCAGCGCCGTCGGGCCGCTGCCGCAGGATCTGGAAGAGGTCGAGGAGCGGCGCAAGGACATCACCTATTCGAGCCGCACCCGGCTCAACACAGATCTCTTTCTGGAACGCCATCGCCTGCGGCGCGCAATATCGGAGCTCTATGCCCGCCTTCCCGAAGAGGCTAAAGCCGATCCGGAGATCAAGAAGCTGGAGCAGCATTGCTCCGATTACGGCGTCACCATCATCCACCTGATCTACCGCAACAAGCAATTCCGGTCGCATTCGAAGGATTACGAGTTTTCGGCGCTGTCCATGCACGAGCATTGGGAGGCCGGCTTGCGCGATGCCCGCAAGGCGCTGGTCGCCGAGGATTGGCGCATACCGCCAAGCGCCGAGGACGGGTTGAAGGTATTCGACCTCGATCAGCGGACGCGCTCCCGCCGGCATTCAATCTGAGCGAGCCACACAAAAACGCGGCCTGACGGCCGCGTTTTTCAATCACGTTTGTGGCTTGTGTTAGTTCGTGGCGGCCGGTGCGTTCGGGTCCGGCAGCGGCACCTGGGTATCGGCAAGCGTGCGCAGATAGGCGATCACGTTGGCGCGATCCTCTTCCTTCGGCAGGCCGGCAAAGCCCATTGCCGTTCCGGCGACGAATTTCTTTGGCGCGGCCAGGAAGTGATAGAGGTGGTCATAGGTCCACTTTTCCGTACCGCCCTTGGAAAAATCCTTCATGCCGGACGAATAGGCGAAGCCCTCGTGCTCGGCGACCGGGCGGTCGACAATACCCCAGAGATCGGGACCAACCTTGTTCGGACCACCCTTTTCTCCGGAATGACAGGCCTGACACTTCTTGAAGATCGTTTCGCCGACCTTGGCATCAGCCTTCTGCAGAAGCTGAGCGATCGGCGTATCCGGCTTGGCAGCCGCGCCCTTGTCGCCGCCCGCAGCCGGTTCCTCGGTCGCGACGATGGTAAAACCGGGCTTTTCCGGCGCCTCTGAATGGAAAATAAATCCTGACGCGAGCGACACGGACTTCAACACGAACAGCGTGGCCAAAAGCGCCCCGACACCCATGTTCACGTAGGATGAATTCATCTGCTATGCTCCCCTCGCCGCCAGCATCCTCCGCTGGCCCATCTTGAATTCGCGCGAAACCTATGTCTTTTGGCTGTTTCTTGCAACTCTGTAAACGGTCTCCACCGTGAGACGTTTTGACACTTTTCCCTCGGGAATAGAAGGCCCAACAATGACTGATTCAAATTTAGACAAGACGCTGGTCCTCATTCCCGCCCGCATGGCCTCCACGCGCCTGCCGGGCAAGCCGCTCGCGGATATTTGCGGTCTGCCGATGATCGTACAGGTTGCCAGGCGCGCGCGCGAGGCGGCGATCGGTCGCATCGTCGTCGCCGTCGACCATGAGGATACCTATGCCGCAGTCGCCAATGCCGGCTTCGAGGTCGTCATGACGCGCACCGACCATCAATCGGGCTCGGACCGCATCTACGAGGCGCTGCAGGCCGTCGATCCGCAGGGCCGGGCCGAAATCGTCGTCAACGTGCAGGGCGACCTGCCCACCATTGATCCCGAGACCATCCGTGCCTCGCTGCGCCCGCTGGAAAATCCGGCCGTCGACATCGCCACACTGACCGTCGAGATCAAGGACGAGGAGGAAAAGACCCTGCCGAGCGTCGTCAAGGTCATCGGCTCGCCGATTTCCGAAAATCGCCTGCGCGCGCTGTATTTCACGCGTGCAACAGCGCCCTACGGCAAGGGGCCGCTCTATCACCATATCGGTCTCTATGCTTACCGCCGTGCTGCACTCGCGAAATTCGTGAGCCTCGGCCCGTCGACGCTGGAACTGCGCGAATCACTCGAGCAGCTGCGGGCGCTCGAAGCCGGCATGCGCATCGATGTCGAGATCGTTGACACGGTCCCGCTCGGTGTCGATACTCCCGCCGACCTCGAAAAGGCCAGACGCATCCTCTCCGCCGCCGCTCTCTAACGGCGTTCCCCCAAGGGCAGTCCCAATGATTACCAAGACCAACAAGATCTCTTTCCAGGGCGAGTACGGCGCCAATTCCGATATGGCCAGCCGTGACATGTTCCCGACCATGGAGCCGCTGCCCTGCCAGACCTTCGAGGATGCCCTCACCGCCATCGAGAACGGCGATGCCGATCTCGGCATGATCCCGATCGAAAACACGATCGCCGGCCGCGTCGCCGACATCCATCATCTGCTGCCGGAATCGCGCCTGCATATCGTCGGCGAATATTTCATGCCGATCCGCTTTCAGCTGATGGTGCTGCCCGGTGTCAAGAAGGAAGAGATCCGCACGGTCCACAGCCATATCCATGCGCTCGGGCAATGCCGCAACATCGTGCGCGCCAATGGCTGGAAACCGGTCATTGCCGGCGATACGGCGGGGGCTGCCAAGCTGATCAAGGAAACCGGCGACCGCAGCATGGCGGCACTGGCGCCGCGGCTTGCGGCCGATCTCTACGGGCTGGAGATCATCGCCGAGAATGTCGAAGACACCGAAAATAACATGACGCGTTTCGTCATCCTGTCGCGCGACGAAGACTGGGCAGCACGCAGCGCGGCGGACGAAAAGATCGTCACCACTTTCGTCTTCAACGTCCGCAACATTCCCGCCGCGCTCTACAAGGCGCTCGGCGGCTTCGCCACCAATGGCATCAACATGACGAAGCTTGAAAGCTATCAGCTCGGCGGCCGTTTTGTCGCAACGCAATTCTATGCCGATATCGAGGGCCATCCCGCCGATGCGCATGTGCGCCGCGCGCTGGAAGAACTGCGCTTCTTCTCCGAAAAGGTCCGGATCCTCGGCGTCTACAAGGGGCACCCGACACGCGGCGAACTTTAGAAAGCGGTTATGGCGACGCCTTGGTTACGACCTCGATTCGATGCCCATCCGGATCGATGACGAAGGCCGCGAAATAATCCGGGCCGTAATGCGGCCGGAGGCCTGGCGGCCCGTTGTCCGTGCCACCATGAGCGAGTGCGGCCTCGTAAAATGAGAGGACGGCTTCCCGGTTTGGCGCGGCAAAGGCCAAATGAAAACCGGAGCCGGGTGCCCGCGCTTCCTTGCCACGCAATTTGATGGCGAACTTGTCGCCACCGCCCGCCGGGCCATATCCGATCGCCTGGTCGGGATCGCCGGCGGTCAAGTCTTCCCAAACCCTGACATAGGCGAGCGGTGCGAATGCTGCGTCGTAGAAGGCGGCGGCTTTCTCGATATCGGAGACACCGAACGAAATATGATGGAGCAATTGATCCTCGCGTCGGTTTGGGTACATCGATCAGTTTCTTTTGCAAATGTTGGAAGTCAACTTAGACGATTGGCATGACTGCATGACAAACCACTTTGATGAAACGATCTCCGGCAGTCGCCGCTAGCCCCTCATCCGGCCTGTCGGCCACCTTCTCCCCGCCTGCGGGGAGAAGGGCATAGACGCACCTGCAGCCTACCTTCCATCATTGGGCTTGGCGAGAGCCTGAGGTCGTCCCCTCTCCCCGCAAGCGGGGAGAGGGCTAGGGTGAGGGGCAAGCCATTCGCGCGACACTTATTTATCCGGCTCACAAACGCGCAGACGGTGGCCATCGGGATCGAGCACGACGAAGGTCGGGCCGAAATCCATGGTCGTCAGCTCCTGCGCGATCGGCAGGCCGCGTGCCTTCCAATCCCTGTAATGCTGCTCAACGGCGCCGGCGCCCTCGACCATGAAACCCAATTCGCCGCGATTGCCGATGGCGGAGGGTTGCGGCTCGACGCTGCTACGGCGCCAGAGGCCGAGGCTCAGGCCGTTGTCGAGCGCGAAGGCCACGAAGTTCGGTGACGCGAAGGCCGGCTCACGGCCGAAGAGATCGCGGTAAAACGGCGTGCTTTCGCTGGGATCCTTGACGTAGAAAATGATGAGGTTCGGGTTGGTCATTTGAATGGTCCTCTCGTTTGGGTGAATTTAAGGGCATGCGGATAGGAACCGGCGAACGGAGCAAAGTTCGCCGAGAGTGACTGTGTCATTGCCTGGTTGAATGCGTGCTGAGACGCGGTTCCAAAGCGTATTGCACCCTTTGGATCAGCGTCTTGCGCTCTGATCTTTGATTATGCGAAGGTTGTTATCGCGAGGGCCACGACGAACTCCCGCCGACTGCCTCAGCGCATCCGATCTTCCTCTCGATACGGCTCACAACCGTCGAGAAAGCCAAGATCCCGCTTCACGGAATCAGGCACTTCCTCGATATCAAGGCGATTCCAGCGACGGCTGAAATAGCCGAGCGCGACCTCAGAGAGACGAGCCGGCCATGACTGATGCTTGCCTTTAAGCGCCTCGATGCCACCGCGATGCACATGTTGCGAAATGATGGAAACGTTGCCTGCCATGATCGGTCCTCCTTCCTGATTGAATGGACCCATTATAGCCGCCCCTACTGACAGTTTCTGGCAGTAGCGTTACGCTTCGAGATTAATTGTGAGCCAGGCCCTCGCGCTCCTGCCATTCTCGTGCGAGGGCGACGCGGCGGCGTGGGTAGCGCGCCTCGAGTACCGCGAAATCAACGATGCGGTCGGCGCGGAAATGGCGGAAATCCTGGCGCAGCTCACACCAGGCCATGATGATACGGGAATTGTCGAAATAGCCGAGCGCGAAGGGCCAGATGCGGCGGGTCGAGATGGCGCCGTTCACGTCGCCATAAGTCAGTTGCACCATGCGTTCCGTCTGGATCGCCTTGCGCATCAGGGAAAGATCGGCCTTGTCTTCGGTGATGCGGCGCGTGCCGACGACCACGGCGGCCTGATCGATGGCCTCCCGCATCTCCGGAGGCAGAACGGCAGCGATCTTGGCGAGAGCGTCGGTTCCGGCCGCCGCCAGGCGGGCGTCGGTTGCACGCGCCACCCATCGCGATCCCAGCACCAGCGCTTCGATCTCATCCTGCGAGAACATCATCGGCGGCAGCATGAAGCCGGGCTTCAGGACATAGCCGATCCCCGGTTCGCCCTCGATCATGGCGCCCTGCGACTGCAGGCTGGCGATATCGCGATAGAGCGTGCGCAGGCTGACGCCGGTTTCCTCCGCCAGAACGGCGCCGCTCACCGGACGGCGATAGCGCCGCAGCGTCTGCAACAGCGTCAACAAGCGTTCGGAGCGGGCCATGGAGGATAGTCCTAGCGCTTCCATTCCACCCAGTCGCGCATCAGGCGATGGGCGATGGTGCCCTTGGGCGGAGAGGTATTCCCGGATGCCGAGACGCGGTCGAGCATGGCAAGCGTCTCTTCCGGCGTAAACCAGCGGCAATCCTCGAGCTCGGCCTCATCCATATGGATTTCCATCGACTTGGCTTCAGCATAGCAGCCGATCATGAGGGAATGCGGCATCGGCCAGGGCTGCGAGGCGTGATAGCGTACGCGGCCGATATGAATACCGGATTCCTCGAGCGTTTCGCGGCGCACCGCATTCTCGATGGTTTCGCCCGGTTCGACGAAACCGGCGAGACAGGAATACATGCCCGGCGCGAAATGATGGCTGCGGCCAAGCAGACAGCGATTCCTTTCCTCGTCGATGCCGAGCATGATGACGACCGGATCGGTGCGCGGGAAGATCACGTGTTCGCAGGCCGTGCAAACCCGCTTGTAGCCGCCGATCCGGCTTTCCATGACCGAGCCGCACCGACCGCAGAAGCGATTGTCGCCATTCCAGCGGAGGAGGCTCATGCCCTGCGCGGCTTCGCCGAGGATTTCGCCTTCCAGCAGAAGATCGCGCCACAGCGAGCGCATGTCAGCCGGCTTGTACTGGCTGGCAAGCTCGTCTGGATTGACACGTACGGGCACGGCAAGCCGAGGCTCGCCGGTCTTGCGGTAGCCGAGCAACACGGCCTCATCCCAATTCGGATCGAGATCCTTCAACTCGTAGCGCGCAAACAGAGGGTCGAGCACCTGGCCATCATGCTTCAAGACAAGCCGGTCCTGGGCGAAGGCCAGGATGTGCGTGCCTTCCTTGGCAAGCGCCTGCTTGATCGATTCCTCGTCGCGATGCTCGGCATCCCGGTTGAGCTGGTTTTCCGCAAAAGCGGTGAGACTGCTGGCTTCCGGATGCGGGGCATCCGAGGAAAAGATGGAATGGCTCATTGTGAAAGCGTTTCCCGCAACTTGGCTATGAGGCTGTTCATGTCTTCGTCCGAATAGGGTTCCGCCTTGCCATAGCCCCAGACGGGACCCGGCCAATTGGCATCACCTTCGAACCGCGCGATGACATGAACATGCAGCTGGCGGACGATATTTCCAAGTGCCCCGACATTGATTTTTGTTGCCCCCGTCACCGTCTTCAGGACGCTTGCGACCTTATCCGTTTCGAAGGTCAGCAAGATCCGATCGAGGGGCGTCAGCTCGAAAACTTCCGATTTGTCGGGCCGGCGCGGGATCAACACGAGCCACGGCCAGCGGCGATCCTTCATCAGCCTGACGTCGCAAAGGCCAGTTATGGTGACGGAAACGCTGTCATTCGCAAGACGATCGTCGAGCGTAAACTCCTTCAAAGGGGCATCCTCCATTGTTTTATCAAATGTTTAGCAGTTTTTTTTGACCTTGGCTTGCTTTTGATGACGATATTGCCGATATGTGCATCCGGGAGGTTGGTGGTGGACGAGCCACTCGCCAACCGGGTCAGGTCCGGAAGGAAGCAGCCCTAACGAGCCCGGCACGGGTCATTCGTGCCAGCCTCCCACCCTTTCCGAAAGCAAGACCCGGCTTTCCGGGCAACAAGCAGGGCGATGAGCGACACCGAGCGACAAGCAAAAGATGCCGCTTCGACCGGCACCGGTTACCGGGTGCTGGCCCGCAAATACAGACCCAAGTACTTCACGGATCTGATGGTCGGCCAGGAGCCGATGGTTCGAACGCTGACCAACGCGTTCGAGACCGGCCGCATCGCCCAGGCCTATATGCTGACCGGCGTGCGCGGCGTCGGCAAGACCACGACCGCCCGCATCTTGGCACGCGCCCTCAACTACAAGACCGCTGACATCGATCGGCCCACCATCGACCTGCGCGAGCCCGGCGACCATTGCCAGGCGATCATGGAAGGCCGGCATGTCGACGTCATCGAGATGGACGCCGCCTCGCATACCGGTATCGACGATATAAGGGAGATCATCGAGCAGGTGCGCTACCGCCCGGTCTCGGCTCGCTACAAGGTCTATATCATCGACGAAGTGCACATGCTGTCGACGGCGGCGTTCAACGGGCTCCTGAAGACGCTCGAAGAGCCGCCCGAGCATGTGAAGTTCATCTTCGCCACGACGGAAATCCGTAAAGTTCCAATCACGGTGCTGTCGCGCTGTCAGCGATTCGATCTGCGCCGCATCAGCGCTTCCGATCTCGTCGGGCTGTTCACCACCATTGCCGGCAAGGAAGGCATCGAGGCCGAGCCGGAAGCACTCGCCATGATCGCCCGCGCCGCCGAAGGCTCGGCACGCGACGGCCTGTCGCTGCTTGATCAGGCGATCGCCCATGGCAGCGGCTTCGTTGCCGCCGACGCGGTGCGCGCCATGCTCGGGCTTGCCGACCGCGCCCGCATCGTCGATCTCTTCGGCCATGTCGTCAAAGGCGATGTTTCGGCAGCCCTTGCCGAATTCAACAGCCAGTACGAGGCCGGCGCCAATCCTGTCGTCGTGCTCACCGACCTTGCCGATTTCACCCATCTCGTGACCCGCCTCAAATATGTGCCCGATGCCGCCGACGATCCGTCGCTCAGCGAAGTCGAGCGCACGAAAGCGGCGGAATTCGCGCAAGGGGTTGCGGTTACCGCACTTTCCCGCATCTGGCAGATGCTTCTCAAGGGCATTGCCGAGACGGAGAACGCCTCGCGCACCGCCGGCGCCGCCGAAATGGTGCTGATCCGGCTCGCGCATGCCGCGCATCTACCGGCACCGGAAGATGCCGCGCGCAGGCTTGCCGAATTTTCTGACGGGAATGGCGGCGCTCGTCCGTCGCCCTCTTCAAGCGGCGGCAATGGTGGCGGCGCTGTGTCCTATCAGGGCAACACCGTGGCCCGTGCCGTCGAAACGCCGGCGCCACGCCCCGCGCCTTCCGCACCGGTCGCCATGCTGCGCGCCGTGCCGAATACACAGCCGGATTCGCAACCTATCGGACGCATCGAGCAGAAGCCCGCCGAAGCGCCGAAGCCGCTGGTGCCTGTCAATTCGATGGCCGACATTGCCGAACTTGCCAGCCAGAAGCGCGATCCTAAGCTGAAGGCGTTGGTGCGCACCTTCGTGCGCCCGGTCAAGCTGGAGCCAGGAAGGCTTGATGTCAGCTTAACGCCGGGCGCGCCGGGCACACTGCTGAACGAGCTTGCCGTCAAGCTGAAGGAATGGACCGGCATCCACTGGATCGTCAGCCTCAGCCGCGAGGAAGGCCAGCCGACGCTTGTCGAGGCCGAGGCGAACGCCCAGAAGCAGCGGGTCGCCGATGCGCGGCAAGACCCCGATGTCGCGGCGATCCTGGCACAATTTCCGGGCGCGAAGATTATCGACGTGCGGGTGCGGGCTCCCGAGACGGACGAAGAGGATGAAGCCGCTGCTCCGCCGGCAATCGCCGAATCCGTCGATGGCGATATTCTACCCGGCGACGACATCGAATTCTAAGGCTAGGATGAGTGCAGGCGGAACCGCTTCGGCTTGAAGCGGTTGACGACCATGACGACATATCCTGTCGCTCAAACAGAGACTTGCAGAAGAAGGATCAAAGGCGATGCGCGACATCATGGGCATGATGGGCAAAGTGAAGGAAATGCAGGCGAAGATGGAGAAGATGCAGTCGGAGATCGCCGACATTCGCGTCGAAGGCAAGGCCGGCGGTGGCCTCGTCACCGTTACCGTCAACGGCAAGGGCCTGATGCTAGGCCTCAAGATCGACCCCTCGCTCTTCAAGGAAGACGATGTCGAGATTCTCGAAGACCTGATCGTCGCTGCCAACAAGGATGCCCAGGAAAAAGCCGAGGCGATATCAGCCGAAAAGACGCGCGAATTGACCGCCGGTTTGCCGATCCCGCCCGGCTTCAAGCTGCCGTTCTGAGGCGAGACATTTCTTTCAGCGGGCGGCCGCCTTGCGAATGAGATCGCGGCCGATCACCTTTATGGGTTCGTTTCGCAGCACCAGCGACGTTGTCACTGCGCCATGGCGGGCAATGGAATCGACGATGGTTTCAAGGTCTGATGGTGTCGGCACGAGAACCTTGAGCAGGAAGCAATCCTCGCCCGTCAGCCTCAGGACCTCGATAATTTCGGGCATTTCGGAAAATTGCTTCAGATAAGGCCGGATATGCTCATGCGTGGTTCTGAGACGGATGACCGCCATCATGCCGAGCCCGACGGCGGCGGGATCGACCATCGCACGGTAGCCGGCAATCACACCACGCTCCTCCAGGCGCTTCAGCCGCTCCGATGCCGCCGGCTGCGACAGGCCGACACGACGGCCGAGCTCCGATACCGAGATTCGCCCATCCTGCTGCAGGATTTCGATGATCGATAGATCGGTCGGATCCAGGCCTCTTTCGATTGTATCCATTGCTCACCTTCAATTCATCGGCTTGGATAAGTTTTACCCGATGGATTGTAATGTCAATCGGCATCCCGGCATGCGAGTTTTTCTCCATGAGAAACTATGGAGAAAGGATAGAGATGAGCGATATCATCACGCTGCCGGGGCTTGGCGGCTCGGGTGAAAGTCACTGGCAGACATTGTGGGAACGGGACGATCCGGCTATGCGACGCTTCCAGCCATCGAGCTGGGACAGACCGATCCTTTCGGATTGGATTGCCGCGCTCGAACGGGAAATCTCGCGCTCCAAAACGCCGCCGATCCTGATTGCGCACAGCCTTGCCTGCCAGCTGATCGCCCATTGGGCTCCTGTGAAGAAGACGGCGATCCTTGGCGCGTTCCTGGTGGCCGCGCCCGACCCTACGGGCGAAATCTATCTTGCCGAGGCCGGCAGCTTTGCCAATCCGCCACGGCAGCGGCTGCCCTTTCCGTCCCTGCTAGTCGCCAGCACCGACGATCCGTTCGGCCCCTTCGACCATGCGTGTCGCAGCGCCGAAAGCTGGGGCAGCGCCTTCGTCGATGTCGGGCCACGCGGGCATATCAATGCGGCATCCGGATTGGGTGACTGGCCGGAAGGCAAGGCAATCTTCGGGCGTTTTCGCGCCGAGCTTGGCTGAACATAAATCCGGCATTTGGAAAAGCCGCACCGGAATGCTATTTCTGCCTCCTCTTCCAGACACCGTCTGGCCTGCCTGACCGGAGGGAATGCGATGAGCCTATCGACGCTGCTTGTTTTTGCCGGTGCCTTGTTCATTGCAGCGGGATCGCCGGGACCGAACATCGCGGCACTGGTGGCGCGCGTGCTGACGAAGGGCGCGCGCAACGTGCTGCCCTTCCTCTCCGGCATGTGGCTTGGCGAGGCGATCTGGCTCACCTGCGCCGTTGCCGGACTTGCAACCATTGCCGAAACCTTCCATCTCGCCTTCGTGGTCATCAAATGGCTTGGCGTTGCCTATCTCCTCTATCTTGCCTGGAAGATGTGGTTTGCCTCCTCCGACACGGCAGGAGAAGAATTGCCGGACGAGCAATCGGCCATACGACTCTTCCTCGCCGGCTTCACGGTCACCATGGGCAATCCGAAGATCATGGTGTTTTACGTGGCGCTGCTGCCCTCGATCATCGATCTGCATGGCGTGACGGTTTCGGGCTGGGCCGAGCTGGTCGCGACGATGTTTGCGGTGCTCGTCGTCATCGATCTCTCCTGGGCAATGCTGGCGGCCAAAGCCAGAACCTTCCTCAAGAGCCGCCGGGCTGTGCGCATCGCCAATCGGGCCAGCGCCGGCACCATGGCAGGCGCGGCCGTCGCGATTGCCATGCGGTGATTTCAGGCCGCTGCGTCGCTTTCGATGAACGCCCGCAGCTTATAATGGATAGGCGCCGCCAGATAGCGCGCCCGATCTTGCGGCGACAATCGCCTGCCGAAGGTCGCCATCATTTCCGGCATCGTCACCCTCGCGCCGGCATAAGGCAGATAGGTGACCGCCATGTCAGCACTCACCGTGCCACCCGCAAGAACGCGGCAGTAGATGCCGGGGCGTCCGGCCCGGATATAGCGCTTGACGAATTGCGGATCGCCCATCTTCGCTGCGAAGGTGGAACAGGGAATACGCGCCGAGGTTACTTCCAGAACAAGATCGCCGGCTATGAATTGATCGCCGACGGCGATCTCGCGATTGTCCAGGCCTTCGATGATGAGATTTTCACCGAAAGTGCCCGGCTCCAGCGATCGTCCAAGCTCGCTTGCCCACCAGTTCAGCGTCACCGAACCTTCGACATAAACCGCCTGATCGCGGCCGCCATGATGCTTGCGATTGCAGATGGCGTCACCGAGCAGCCCCAGCTCGTCGATCATGACGGCACCGTTGACGGCATGCTTGTTGATGCCGGTCTTCGCTTTCTTGCCCGGCAGCATTTCAGGAGCACCGCGGCACACGGCCAGAATTTTCATCGGTCAACCGTTCCTTCCGAGATTCCGTTCCTTGAGCATATGAGCTAAAAGCCTCCCATGGCAAAGCGAGTCACCGGCCCCGAAATCGAAAAACTCATCCAGCTCCTGGCGAAAGTGCCGGGCCTCGGGCCGCGCTCGGCGCGCCGCGCGGCGCTGTATCTCATCAAGAAAAAGGACCAGCTGCTCGGGCCACTGTCCCATGCCATGGGCGATGCCTATGACAAGGTGAAGATCTGCTCGCGCTGCGGCAATGTCGATACCGTCGACCCCTGCACCGTCTGCACCGACGATCGGCGCGACCAATCCGTCATTATCGTCGTCGAGGATGTCTCCGACCTATGGGCGCTGGAACGATCGGGCGCGATGAACGCCGCCTATCACGTTCTCGGCGGAGTTCTGTCGCCGCTTGATGGCGTCGGGCCTGACGATCTCAATATTCGCGGGCTGATCGCGCGCGTCGGCGAAGGCGGTGTCCGCGAAATCATCATCGCCGTCAATGCGACGGTCGAGGGGCAAACCACAGCACACTATATAACCGATCAGCTCGATGGCCTCGAGGTCAAGATCACTCGCCTTGCCCATGGCGTGCCTGTCGGCGGCGAGCTCGATTATCTCGACGAGGGCACGCTTGCGGCGGCGCTGAGGGCGCGGACGGCGATTTGAGGCGATTACTTTCGCGAAGACATAAAGGACTGCGTATGAGGAGTGTACATACCCCCCTCTGTCACTTCGTGACATCTCCCCCACAAGGGGGGAGATTGGTAGCCCGTGGCGCCGTCTTCGCCAAGCAATTTAATACTGCAATCGCAGCAACTTCAGACCTTCGATGTGACGCGAAACTCACCGCCAGCAATCTCCCCACTCGTGGGGGAGATGTCCCGAAAGGGACAGAGGGGGGTATCTTCCGACATATTCTGCGGCTGCTCATCCTCCTCCTCGCCCTCCTTCCCCTCCCCGCGCTCGCCGCCTCGAAAGCCGATGTCGAAGCGCAGTTTCAGGTCTGGATCCAGAAGGATCTCTGGCCGGAGGCGCGAAAGGCCGGAATTTCGGAAAAGACCTTCCAGGCCGCTTTCGCCGGCGTGACGCTGAACTGGGATCTGCCCGATCTCGAGCCGCCGGGCTTCCCGAAACCGAAGCAACAAGCGCAGACACAGGCCGAATTCTCCTCTCCCGCCCCCTATTTCAATGAGGGACGGCTGCAGAAACTGGCCGCAACCGGTCGGAGCCTCGCCTCGCAATATGGGCCGGTGCTGCAGCGGATCGAGAAGACCTATGGCGTACCCGGACCGATCCTGCTGGCCATCTGGGGCCGCGAAACCGGCTTCGGCGCCGCCAAGCTGCCGAATTCGGCAATACAGGTCCTGGCGACCAAGGCATTCATGTCGACACGCAAGGACATGTTCCGCAACGAGCTGATCGCTGGACTGCGCATCCTCGAGCATGGCGACGTCACGCCCGATCAGTTCAAGGGCTCCTGGGCCGGCGCGCTCGGCCAGCCGCAATTCATGCCGACCAACTATCTGAAATATGCCGTCGATTTCGATGGCGACGGCCATCGCAACATCTGGACTTCCGTGCCGGACACGCTGGCATCCATCGCCAACTATATGGTTCAGAAAGGCTGGCAGCGTGGGCGCGGCTGGGGCTATGAAGTCACTATCCCGCAAAATGTCTCCTGCGCCCAGGAAGGGCCCGATCTCGCCAAGCCGATTTCGCAATGGGCCTCGCTCGGCATTCAGCGGGTTTCCGGCAAGTCATTTCCATCCGACGAAATGCGGGCGAGTGGCATGATGCTGGTGCCGGCCGGCCGCGACGGGCCGGAATTCATCGTCACGCCGAACTTCTACGCCATCAAGGAATACAACAATTCCGACCTATACGGCCTCTATATCGGCAATCTAGCCGACCGCATCGCCAATGGCAGCGGGGCCTTCCAGGAAAAATGGGGCGATGTCGGCAAGATGCTGCGCTCCGACGTCGCAAACATGCAGAAGGCTCTGGAGCGCAAGGGCTACGATGTCGGCGGTACCGACGGCCTGCCCGGCTATAAGACCCGGCGCTCGATCGGCCAGTGGCAGGAAAAGAGCAGCATGAAGCCCACCTGCTATCCGGACAGTTCCATGCTTGGCGTGCTGAAATAGCTGCGGAAACGCCTTTCGGCGCGAATGCCTTGCAATTTGCCGGAAAGAGGCTTATATCCGCATCAAATTCTTGATCGTGTGATGAAGAGTGGGCCGCAAGGACCCGCTCTTTTTTATTAGCGCGATCTCCCAATGCATGAACAATGCGGAGTGAATGCTTGTCGGACGTGACAAACGCAGACAATACCAATGAACCTCGGCTGATCGTCGAAACCGGCCTTGATCAGCGCGTCGCCGCCATCATCGAGCCCGTCCTTGTGGGCATGGGCTTCCGTCTGGTGCGCGTGCGTCTCCTCAATCTGAACGGCCTGACGCTGCAGGTCATGACCGAGCGCAACGACGGCACCATGACCGTCGAGGACTGCGAAGAGGTCTCCACGGCCATTTCTCCGGTCCTGGATGTGGAAGATCCGATCGATAAGGCGTATCATCTCGAAGTGTCTTCGCCGGGCATCGACCGCCCGATGGTGCGAAAGTCGGATTTCCAGCGCTGGATCGGCCACATCGTCAAGTGCGAAACGTCGATCCTCGTCGATAACCGCAAGCGTTTCCGCGGCAAGATCGTCGCCGTCGATGCCGATGGCTTCACGATCGAACGCGATGAAGCGACCCGCGGCGAGGAACAGAAGGTAACCATTCCGTTCAGCACCCTGGCCGAGGCCAAGCTGATCCTGACGGACGATCTCATCCGCGACGCGCTGCGCGCCGACAAGCTGGCGAAAGCCGAGGCAGCGAACCAGAACGAAGCGGACGACGACGAAGAATAACCGATCAACGAACCGCCTGACGGAACGGGAAACCTGAAGGCAGGAAGACGGAGACTAAGAACAATGGCAGTCAGTGCGAACCGGCTAGAACTTCTGCAGATCGCAGATGCAGTGGCGCGCGAAAAGGTCATCGACCGCGAGATCGTGCTTGCCGCAATGGCGGATGCGATCCAGAAGGCCGCGCGCTCGCGTTACGGCACGGAATCGAATATCCGCGCCGACATCAACCCGAAGACGGGTGAAATCCGCCTGCAGCGTCTGCTCGAAGTGGTCGAGAAGGCCGAGGACTATTCCACGCAGATCCCGCTGGAGCTGGCCCGCGACCGCAATCCGGACGCAGCCCTTGGCGATTTCATCGCCGATCCGCTGCCGCCGATGGATTTCGGCCGCATCGCCGCCCAGTCGGCCAAGCAGGTCATCGTGCAGAAGGTGCGCGAAGCCGAGCGTGACCGCCAGTTCGACGAATTCAAGGATCGCGTCGGCGAAATCGTCAACGGCACGGTCAAGCGCGTCGAATACGGCAACGTCATCGTCGATCTCGGCCGTGGCGAAGGCATCATCCGCCGCGACGAAATGATCCCGCGCGAAAACTTCCGCTACGGCGATCGCGTTCGCGCCTATGTCTACGACGTCCGCCGCGAACAGCGCGGCCCGCAGATCTTCCTGTCGCGCACGCATCCGCAGTTCATGGTCAAGCTCTTCACCATGGAAGTTCCGGAAATCTACGACGGCATCATCCAGGTGAAGTCGGTTGCCCGCGATCCGGGTTCGCGCGCCAAGATCGCCGTCATCTCGAACGACTCGTCGATCGATCCGGTCGGCGCCTGCGTCGGTATGCGCGGTTCGCGCGTTCAGGCCGTCGTCGGTGAACTGCAGGGTGAAAAGATCGACATCATTCCCTGGTCCAGCGAGCCGGCGAACTTCGTCGTCAACGCGCTGCAGCCGGCCGAAGTCGCCAAGGTCGTTCTCGACGAAGATGCAGAGCGCATCGAAGTCGTAGTGCCGGACGAGCAGCTTTCGCTTGCCATCGGCCGCCGCGGCCAGAACGTCCGCCTCGCATCGCAGCTGACCGGCTGGGATATCGACATCATGACGGAAGCCGAGGAATCGGAACGCCGTCAGAAGGAATTCAACGAACGCACCAACCTCTTCATGGACGCGCTCGACGTCGACGAAATGGTCGGTCAGGTTCTGGCCTCGGAAGGCTTTGCCGCCGTTGAGGAACTGGCTTACGTAGATCTCGACGAAATCTCCTCGATCGACGGTTTCGACGAAGATACCGCGCAGGAAATCCAGACCCGCGCCCGCGAATATCTCGAGAAGCTCGAAGCCGAGATGGACGAGAAGCGCAAGGCGCTCGGCGTTTCCGACGAGCTGCGCGAGATCAACGGCATGACCGCACAGATGATGGTCGCCCTCGGTGAGGACGGCATCAAGACGATCGAGGACTTCGCTGGCTGCGCCGCCGACGACCTCGTCGGCTGGAGCGAACGCAAGAACGGCGAAACGAAGAAGTTCGAAGGCCTGTTCTCCAAGCTCGAAGTCTCGCGCGTCGAAGCCGAACAGATGGTCGTGCAGGCTCGCCTGCTGGCCGGCTGGATCACCGAAGCCGATCTCGCCGCTGAGACCGAAGAGGTCGCGGAGGACGAAACCGAGCAACAAGCATGACGATCACCGAGGGGCCTAGCGCACCGACCGAGGACAATGATCTCGGCGGTAACGACGCAAATGGCCGCATGTGCATCGTAACACGCGAAAGCGGATCACCCGACGAATTGATCCGCTTCGTAGCCGCTCCGGACGGAACTGTCGTTCCCGATCTGAAGCGGCAACTGCCGGGACGCGGCTGCTGGGTTAAGATAGACCGGGCACTGGTGGACAAGGCAGTGGCGAAGAAACTGTTTTCCCGCGCTTTGAAGGCGGAAGTGACGGCACCGGCAGATCTCGGTGCCGTCGTCGACCGCCTTCTCTTGGCGCAACTGGCCGGGATGATGCACATGGCTCGCAAGGCGGGCCGGTTCGTCAGCGGTTCATCGAAGGTTGATGGCGCCGTTCGCAACGGCTCGGCAATTGCCGTGTTTCATGCGATCGCCGCCGCCGCCGATGGCGTCCGCAAGATCGACCAGGCACGAAAAGCCTGGCATCTCGGTATGGAAACCGAAAAGGAAATACCTTCCTTCCGTGTCTTTACGGAAGCGGAGATGGAAGAACTGATGGGCCAGAATGCTTTTATCCATGCCGCAGCGCTTGCAGGGCAGGCGGGTGAGGGTGTAGTGAAGCGCGCAAACCTGCTCGAACGGTACCGCAACGGCGGTCAGTCCCGGGCAACGGGCGGCGCTGGCCGGCGAAAACAATGACGCGGTCACCGGCCTTTGCCGGACGCTTCATTAAGGTACATGCATTGAACGACAGGGTCTGACGGACGTTTCCGTGCCCTGTCCGAAGGAACAGGAACGGAATGACCGACAATCAAGACGACAAGACGCTGAATGTTTCAGGTAAGAAGACTCTCACCCTGAAGCCATCAGGCGTAAACCAGGGCACCGTGCGCCAGGACATGGGCCGCGGTCGCACCAAGGCGGTCGTGGTTGAGACCCGTAAGCGCCGCCCGCTACGTCCTGAAGACGAAAAGCCAATCACGCCGGTAGCGACCGCCGCGCCCTCGGTGACGCGCGTCGCCGAACCGACGCCGCAGCCGCCGCGCCCGCCGCAGCCGGCTCCGCGCATTCATCAGCCTGGTGGCCAGCAACAGCGGCCGGGACAGCCCAACCAGGGTAGTCAGCAGCGCCCGCAGCAGGAGCGTTCGTCGCGACCGGTGGTCTTGAACCATCTATCGGCCGGCGAAATGGATGCTCGCCGCCGTGCGCTCGCCGAAGCCCAGGTTCGCGACGCTGCCGACGCCGTGCGCCGTGCCGAGGAAGAAGCACGCCGCGCTCAGGAAGAAGAGGCACGCCGCATCGCCGAACAGGCTGAAGCTGTCCGTCGCGCCGCCGAAGAGGCCGCACGCGCCGCCGAAGCCAAGGTCGAGACACCCGCACCGGTGGAAGCGCCGAAGCCGGCAGTCCAGGCGCCTGCTGCTCCCGTCGTTGCACGTCGTCCGGATGCGGCTCCTCAGCCGGCACGCCCTGGCGCTCCTGCCGGCGAGGCACCGGCCAACCGCCGTCGCGTCAATGAAGAAGAGAGCGATCGCGGCCCGCCCCGAGGCGCTCCGGCACGCGGCAAAATCGTACGCCCGGAACCGGCAAAGCCTGTTACCACGCGTCCGAAGACCGAGGACGAGCGCCGCCGCGGCAAGTTGACGGTCACCACTGCCAATGTCGACGAAGACGGCAATGCCCGCGGCCGGTCACTTTCGGCCATGCGCCGCCGCCAGGAAAAGTTCCGGCGCAGCCAGATGCAGGAAACGCGCGAGAAGATCTCGCGTGAAGTCGTGCTGCCCGAGACCATCACCATTCAGGAACTGTCGCAGCGCATGTCCGAACGCGCCGTCGACGTCATCAAGTACCTGATGAAGGAAGGTCAGATGATGAAGCCGGGCGACGTCATCGACGCCGATCTGGCCGAACTCATCGCCGGCGAATTCGGCCACACGGTCAAGCGCGTTTCGGAATCCGACGTCGAACAGGGCATCTTCAATGTTGCCGACGAGGAAGGCGAACTGGTTTCCCGTCCGCCCGTCGTTACCATCATGGGCCACGTCGACCACGGCAAGACCTCGCTGCTTGACGCCATCCGTCATGCGAACGTGGTCGCCGGCGAAGCGGGTGGCATCACCCAGCATATCGGTGCCTATCAGGTCGAGCAGAACGGTCAGAAGATCACCTTCATCGACACCCCCGGCCACGCCGCCTTCACGGCGATGCGTGCTCGCGGTGCCCAGGCGACCGATATCGCGATCCTGGTCGTGGCAGCCGACGACAGCGTGATGCCGCAGACGATCGAATCGATCAACCACGCCAAGGCGGCGGGTGTTCCGATCATCGTGGCGATCAACAAGATCGACAAGCACGAGGCCAACCCGCAGAAGGTCCGCACGGAACTGCTGCAGCACGAAGTCTTCGTCGAATCGATGGGCGGTGAAGTGCTCGACGTGGAAGTCTCCGCGAAGAACCGAACCAACCTCGACAAGCTGCTCGAAGCCATCCTGCTGCAGGCGGAAATCCTTGACCTCAAGGCCAATCCGAACCGCACGGCCGAAGGCACTGTTATCGAAGCCCAGCTCGACCGCGGCCGCGGCTCCGTCGCCACCGTGCTCGTGCAGAAGGGTACGCTGCGTCCCGGCCAGATCGTCGTTGCCGGCGATCAGTGGGGCCGCGTTCGTGCGCTCGTCAACGACAAGGGTGAGCATGTGAAGGAAGCAGGCCCGGCCATGCCGGTCGAACTGCTCGGCCTTTCCGGCGCACCGCAGGCCGGCGACAAGTTCGCCGTCGTCGAAAGCGAAAGCCGCGCCCGCGAGATTTCGGAATATCGCCAGCGCCTCACCCGCGACAAGGCGGCTGCCCGCCTGTCCGGCCAGCGCGGTTCGCTCGAGCAGATGATGACCCAGCTTCAGACGGTCGGCGTGAAGGAATTCCCGCTGGTCATCAAGGGCGATGTGCAGGGCTCGATCGAAGCCATTGCCGGCGCTCTCGACAAGCTCGGCACCGACGAAGTTCGTGCCCGCATCGTCCATTCGGGCGCAGGCGGCATCACCGAGTCGGACGTCTCGCTGGCGGAAGCCTCCAATGCGGCGATCATCGGCTTCAACGTCCGCGCCAACGCGCAGGCACGTCAGTTCGCCGAGCGTCAGGGCATCGAGATCCGCTACTACAACATCATCTACGACCTGGTGGATGACGTGAAGGCGGCGATGTCGGGCCTGCTCTCTCCGGAGCGCCGCGAAACCTTCCTCGGCAATGCCGAGATCCTCGAGGTGTTCAACATCACGAAGGTCGGCAAGGTCGCGGGTTGCCGCGTCACCGAAGGCAAGGTCGAGCGTGGCGTCGGCGTCCGCCTGGTGCGCGACAACGTCGTCATCCACGAAGGCAAGCTCAAGACCCTCAAGCGCTTCAAGGACGAAGTGTCGGAAGTCAATGTCGGCCAGGAATGCGGCATGGCCTTCGAGAACTACGAAGACATCCGCGCCGGCGACACGATCGAGTGCTTCCGCGTCGAGCACATCACCCGCACGCTGTAAGCGATCCTTCGATTTGCGAGATATCAAAACCGCCGGCCAAAACCGGCGGTTTTTCATTGGATGCTACCGAACGGGGATGCACAACCGATATGACGATAGGATCTGAGGACGAACATTCAATCTCCGTTTCCTTCATTCGCCAGCCGGACGAGCAGGTCGCGGTAATGCTGAGGGCGGGCAGGCGCGTGGCGCGCCGCAGCCCGCAAAAAGTCCAGAACGAGGTGGCATGGTTCTTCATATCGGCGATCGCCGTCGGCGTTGGCCTGCCGGTTCTCTTCTATTTGCTAAGACGCTATGTCTATGTCCCCATCTTCGGACTATCGCCTTCCATCCACGAAGCCGAGCTTGCTATTATATGGCTCGTGCCTTCCCTCATGATCTACGCGCTCATTCTGGTCTACTATCGCTGGGCAATGCGGCGGCGACGGGCGGTGATGCGCTCGCGCATTCGCCCCGGTGTCAGGATCACCGCGACGGCCAATGCTCAGGGTGCGTCCTGGGCGTCGACGGATACCAGGATCTGGTTCGGCTGGAGCGAAATCATCAATATCAGCCGCGCCGAGGGGCGGATCGAGTTCGATCTCGAATCCTTCGTTACCTATATTCCTGCCTCCGCCTTTTCCGATCAGCGGGCGCAGGATGCCGCTTTCGCAAGGATTCTCGGCTTCTGGCAGGCCGCAAACCCTGTCCAGCCTTGACCTTTGGCCCGGATCGAGTCATTTGACCCCCTTTATCGCGTCCAATGGGACGCTGCTAACGGAACAACCATGACCAAACCAACTTCCTCCGCGCCGTCGCAGCGCATGCTTCGCGTCGGCGAGCAGGTGCGCTCAGCGATCACGCAGGTTCTGCAGCGCGGCGAAGTGCGCGACGACCTGATCGAGCGCACCGTGATCTCCATTTCCGAAGTACGCATGTCGCCCGATCTGAAGATCGCGACGGCCTTCGTGACGCCGCTCGGCGTTTCCGACCACGGCGCCGTCATCGAAGCGCTGAACCGCCATGCGAAATACATCCGCGGCCGCCTCGGCCCGCAACTGCGCCAGATGAAGTACATGCCGGAAGTTCGCTTCCGCAACGATACGAGCTTCGACAATTACAAGAAGATCGACGCGCTTCTGCGCTCGCCCGAGGTCAGCCGCGATCTCGACGACGACAACGACCAAGATCAATAACAGAGACAGAGAATGTCCAAGCCACGCAAGCCCAAGGGCCGTCCGATTTCGGGCTGGCTCATCCTCGACAAGCCGATTGATTTTGGCTCGACCGAAGCCGTTTCCAAGATCAAGTGGCTGTTCAAGGCCCAGAAGGCCGGCCATGCCGGCACGCTCGATCCGCTCGCCTCCGGCATGTTACCAATCGCGCTCGGCGACGCCACGAAGACGGTTCCCTACGTCATGGATGGCCGCAAGATCTATGAATTCACCGTGACCTGGGGCGAGGAACGCGCTTCCGACGACCTGGAGGGCGCAGTAACCGCCACCTCCGACAAGCGTCCGAGCGAAGAGGATATTCGCGCGCTGCTGCCGAACTATACCGGCGTCATCAACCAGATTCCGCCGCAGTTCTCCGCCATCAAAATATCAGGCGAGCGCGCCTATGACCTCGCCCGCGAAGGCGAGACGGTCGAGATCCCCTCGCGCGAAGTCGAGATTTTCCGCCTGACGCTGCTTGCCTGCCCGGATGCCAATACGGCGCATTTCGAAGTCGAATGCGGCAAGGGCACCTATGTGCGCGCTCTCGCCCGCGATTTCGGCCGCGATCTCGGCTGCTACGGCCATATTTCCGGCCTGCGCCGCAGCTTCGTCGCGCCCTTTGCCGAGGAGGCGATGGTGCCGCTTGCCGATCTCGTGGCGCTGGAGGAGATCGAGGATGCGGACGAGCGGCTCGCAGCCCTCGACGCACTACTGATCGATACGGCGGAAGCGCTGTCTTCGCTGCCGCATCTCATCATCAGCGACGACCAGGCGCACCGCCTGAAGATGGGCAACCCGATCCTGGTGCGCGGTCGCGATGCGCCGGTTGCCGAGACCGAGGCCTATGCCACGGCCCGCGGCAAGCTGATCGCCATCGGCGAGATCGGCCAGGGCGAATTCCGCCCCAAGCGCGTGTTCGGCTGACCTCAATCAACCGGAAATAGCGGCTATTGCGGGCAATGGCGATGCGATATGTTCCCCGACGGGCCATCATGGCCCGTCCAAAGGGGGCAAACATGCGCAGAGTTGCATTCGGAATACTTGCATTCCTTTCCCTGTTCCTGACAGTTACGAACGCCCAATCCGCCGAGCGGTGGGCCGGTCTGCCGCCATTTCCGCCAATGCCGCAGCCGAAGGCGAGCGGCATGGCCGATGTCAACGACATCAAGATGTATTATGCCGAATATGGCGCGGGCGACCCGATTCTCTTCATCCATGGCGGCCTCGGGAATGCCGACGTCTGGGGCGCTCAGGTCGCCGATTTCGCGAGAGATCATCTCGTCATCGTCGCCGACAGCCGCGGGCATGGCCGTTCGACGCGCAGCGAGAAACCCTTCGGCTACGATCTGATGACTTCGGATTATGTCGCGCTGCTCGACTATCTGAAGGTCGGCAAGGTGACGTTGGTCGGATGGTCTGACGGCGGCATCATCGGCATCGATATGGCGATGAAATATCCCGAAAAGCTGACGCGCGTGATCGCGCAAGCCGCCAATGTCACGACCGACGGCGTGAAGCCCGACGTCATGAGCAACAAGACTTTCAACGATTACATTAACGTCGCCGGCGAATACTACAAAAAGCTGTCGCCGACCCCGAACGAATATGAGGCTTTCGTCAACCAGATCTCGCAGATGTGGGCGACGCAGCCGGCATGGACCGCAGCCGACCTTGGAAAGATCACGGTGCCCGTGACGCTTGCCATCGGCGACCATGACGAAGCGGTGAAGCTGGACCATACCGAGATGATGGCGAAGGAGATCCCGGGCGCCAAACTTGTCATTCTGAAGGATGCCAGCCATTTCGCCATGCTGCAGGATCCCGAAGGCTACAATGCCATGATCCGGGACGCCATGGCGGGGCGCTAAAAGGCGCCCAGGGAGAACCCTCTTTCAATTGGCGCTCAATTGGTTTATAGGCAGCGCCAGCATCAGGCATGCCTGATTGCATTCGCGGCCAATGCTGGACGACATCCCGGCGTTTGGCGACTTCAATCTCCTCTCATAGAAAGGACCATCTGATGTCGATCACTGCTGAGCGCAAGGCTGCGCTGATCAAGGAATACGCTACCGTCGAAGGCGACACCGGTTCTCCGGAAGTCCAGGTTGCGATCCTGACCGAGCGCATCAACAACCTCACGGAACACTTCAAGGACCACAAGAAGGACAACCACTCCCGTCGTGGCCTCCTGACGATGGTTTCCAGCCGGCGCTCGCTTCTTGACTACCTCAAGAAGAAGGACGAAGGCCGTTATACCAAGCTGATCACCAGCCTCGGTATCCGCCGCTAACGGAATTTCCGGCGGGCGTTCACCTGAACGTCCGCCGGATGCTTATGAAGGGTATGAACCCTTGAGACCAGTTTCCCTCGCGCCTTATGCCGGTGCGACGCGAAACTGCCGGCAGGCCGGATGGGCCGGTGCTGCCAACAACAACCGTTGACCTGTCATGGGGCAGGATTGCCGGATGCTTTCAGCCGAAGCCTAGCGCTTCGGCCTGATTTAGAAAGCCTCTCGTTGTCTTGCCCGTGATGCGTCACACTTCGTGCGGTCGAAGATGTGCCCTGCCGAATTCGTCGGCGACGGCGCCTTTTCCCGCATCATGCAAGGACAAGATATGTTCGATATCCATACCGTCGAAATCGAGTGGGCAGGCCGCCCGCTGAAGCTCGAAACCGGCAAGATCGCCCGTCAGGCTGACGGCGCCGTTGTCGCCACCTACGGCGAGACCGTGGTGCTTGCGACCGTCGTTTCCGCCAAGGCGCCGAAGCCGGGTCAGGACTTCTTCCCGCTCACCGTCAACTACCAGGAAAAGACCTACGCAGCCGGCAAGATCCCCGGTGGCTACTTCAAGCGCGAGGGTCGTCCGAGCGAAAACGAAACGCTCGTTTCGCGCCTGATCGACCGCCCGATCCGCCCGCTCTTCCCGGAAGGCTACAAGAACGACACGCAGGTCGTCGTCACGGTCATCCAGCATGACCTCGAAAACAATCCGGACATCCTGTCGATGGTCGCAACCTCGGCTGCCCTGACGCTCTCGGGCGTTCCCTTCATGGGCCCGGTCGGCGGCGCTCGCGTCGGCTACATCAATGGCGAATACGTGCTCAACCCGCATCTCGACGAGATGGACGAATCGAGCCTCGACCTCGTCGTCGCCGGGACGCAGGACGCCGTTCTGATGGTTGAATCCGAAGCCAAGGAACTGCCTGAGGACGTCATGCTCGGCGCCGTCATGTTCGGTCATCGTGGCTTCCAGCCCGTCATCGACGCGATCATCAAGCTCGCCGAAGTCGCCGCCAAGGAACCGCGCGACTTCCAGCCGGAAGATTATTCCGAGCTCGAGAAGGAAATGCTCGGTCTCGCTGAAGCCGAACTGCGCAACGCCTACAAGATCACTCAGAAGGCCGATCGCTACGCTGCCGTCGACGCCGTCAAGGCGAAGGTGAAGGCACACTTCCTGCCGGAGGAAGGCGAAGCCAAGTACACCGCCGAAGAAGTCGGCGCCATCTTCAAGCACCTGCAGGCGAAGATCGTTCGCTGGAACATCCTCGACACGTCGAGCCGCATCGACGGCCGCGACCTGTCGACCGTTCGCCCGATCGTTTCAGAAGTCGGCCTGCTGCCGCGCACGCACGGTTCGGCGCTGTTTACCCGCGGTGAAACGCAGGCAATCGTCGTCGCCACGCTCGGCACCGGCGAAGACGAACAGTATGTCGACAGCCTGACCGGCATGTACAAGGAGCGCTTCCTGCTCCATTACAACTTCCCTCCCTACTCGGTTGGCGAAACCGGCCGCATGGGTTCCCCGGGTCGTCGCGAAATCGGTCACGGCAAGCTCGCATGGCGCGCTATCCGCCCGATGCTGCCGTCGGCGGAACAGTTCCCCTACACGCTGCGCGTCGTTTCCGAGATCACCGAGTCCAACGGCTCGTCCTCGATGGCAACGGTTTGCGGCACCTCGCTCGCTCTGATGGATGCCGGCGTGCCGCTGGCGAAGCCGGTTGCCGGCATCGCCATGGGTCTGATCCTGGAAGGCGATCGCTTCGCCGTTCTCTCCGACATTCTCGGTGACGAAGATCACCTCGGCGACATGGACTTCAAGGTCGCCGGCACCGCCGACGGCATTACCTCGCTGCAGATGGACATCAAGATCGCCGGCATCACCGAAGAGATCATGAAGGTCGCTCTCGGCCAGGCACAGGGCGGTCGTGCCCACATCCTCGGCGAAATGTCCAAGGCCATCACCGAGAGCCGCGGCCAGCTCGGCGAATTCGCTCCGCGCATCGAAGTCATGAACATCCCGGTCGACAAGATCCGCGAAGTCATCGGCTCCGGCGGCAAGGTCATCCGCGAAATCGTCGAAAAGACCGGCGCAAAGATCAACATCGAAGACGACGGCACCGTCAAGATCGCCTCGTCCTCCGGCAAGGAAATCGAAGCGGCCCGCAAGTGGATCCACTCGATCGTCGCCGAGCCGGAAGTCGGCCAGATCTACGAAGGTACTGTTGTCAAGACCGCCGACTTCGGCGCCTTCGTCAACTTCTTCGGCGCCCGCGACGGCCTCGTGCACATCTCGCAGCTCGCTTCCGAGCGCGTTGCCAAGACGCAGGACGTCGTCAAGGAAGGCGACAAGGTCTGGGTCAAGCTGCTCGGCTTCGACGAGCGCGGCAAGGTTCGCCTGTCCATGAAGGTCGTCGATCAGGCCACCGGCCAGGAAATCGCTGCCGACAAGAAGAAGGACGACGCGGCCGAATAAGCTGCGCCTTCATCCAAGTTCCGGGGCGCGGGATCTCTTCCGCGCCCTTTTTATGTTGAATGCCGCCGTACACTTTCGCTGAAACTGCGTGCCCAGCCCCTCACCCTAGCCCTCTCCCCGCATTGCGGGGAGAGGGAATTTGACAGTGCTCGATAACGACCTCCTCTCTAAGAGGCATGTTGTCTTGCTCCGTCGTCCCCTCTCCCCGTCCCAACGGGGAGAGGGCTAGGGTAAGGGGCAAGCACAAGGACAGACATCTGCCCGCAGGCCCAACCGATGAAACAATAACGAGACCACGCCCATGAGCCGCGATGCCCTGAAGACCCTGTTCCATCCCTTTGCCTCCGGCACTGTCGACGCACCCGGCGAGGGCGAGCGGATCCTGTTTCTCGGCGCCGAGGCGGGCTTTGCGCTGCCGGAGGGATTTGCTGCCGAGCTTTCGGCCGTCCAAGGCTTCCGCCCCTTCTATCGCCAGCTGCAGGCGCAACGCATCAACGTGACGCCGGAGATCGAGGGTGAAGGCTACGACGGCGCCCTGGTGCTCTGCGGCAAGCACAAGGGCGAGAACGAGGATCATATCGCCGAAGCGCTGGCACGCGTTAAGGAAGGCGGCCTCATCGTCGTTGCCGGCGGCAAGGAAGACGGCATTCAGCCGCTGCGCAAGCGCGTCGAGGCCTTCGGGCTCGAAATCGAGCACATGCCCAAATATCATGGCGTGGCCTTCTGGTTTGCGCGTCCTGCCGATATCAAGCTGTTGACGGCGCAGCTCTCGAAGCCGGCGACACTGGTCGACGACAGCTTCACCACGGCGCCCGGCATGTTTTCCCATGACCGTGTCGATGCCGGCTCCGAACTGCTCGCCTCGCGCCTCCCGACCGATTTTGCCGGCGATGCCGCCGATTTCGGCGCCGGCTGGGGCTATCTCTCGGTCGAGCTCGCAACGAAATCACCGAGGATCGAGCGCATCGACCTCTACGAGGCCCATTACGGCGCTCTGGAGGCCGCACGCGCCAATCTGCTCTCGCACTGCCCGAAGGTCGCCCAGCGCTTCTTCTGGCACGATCTGGCAAGCGAGCCGGTCAAGGACAAATACGACCTGATCATCATGAACCCGCCCTTCCACGAGGGCCACGCCGCCGAGCCTTCGCTCGGCCAGGCGATGATCAAGACAGCCGCCTCGGCGCTGCGTGGCGGCGGGCGGCTGATGCTGGTCGCCAATCGCGGCCTGCCCTACGAGCCGGTGCTGGCGGAACACTTCAAGGAGTTCGGCGAGACCTGCCGCAATGCCCGCTATAAGGTGCTTTGGGCAAAGAAGTAAGGAAGGATGGCGGTCAGATGGCCGCCTTTCTTTTATGGATCAGGCTTCGTCGGCGCGACGTGCGCGGGGCATCAGATGATCCCGCAGGAGCAGGAAGTTCCTTTCGACGAGAAACCAGAGCGTCGCCGCCACGATGAAGCAGGTGGCCAGATAGATGACGAAGCCTGACAGCCCCTGAAGATTGTCCTTGCCGAACACCATCTGGTCGAGATGGTAGATGCCCTTATGGGTGAGGTAGAGGCTGTAGGAGAGCGTCGCGACGCCTGATATGGCTGGAAGGTGCCAGCGCCCGATCCTTGGCTGCAGGTCCAGCAACGCGCCGAGAATAAACGCCACGCCCGCCGAGAACAACGGAAAGCCGACGACCGCACCTGCAAGAGGCTGAAACACCAGCGGCAGATTGGCTTCGGCGAGCGGCCCGCGGACGGAAAAGATCACGAGCGCCGCCATCACGAGCGTGCCGCCGATAGCGAGCGCGATGTGGGGCGGCATGTACCGTTCCCACAGCAACGGCTTGAACAGCCGGATCGCCGCCAGAACGACGCCGAAGGTCAGTCCGTCCAACCGGTTATATGTCGGGTAGTAGACGTCCCTGAGATAGACGGCGAAGGCCTCCCTGTAGATTTGCATTTCGGCAATCGGGCCGACATTGCTCTGCCAGAGCGCAAACCTCAGGCCGATGCCGACGATCACGATCGTTGCGACCAGAAGGGCGACGAGACCGGCCGTCGCTCGCCGCTTGAGCAGGACGACGAGAACCGGCAGAACGAGATAGAAATGCTCCTCGACGCTCAACGACCAGGCTTCGGTGAATGCGCTGCCCAAACGAGGGTCAAGCCCGAAATTGACCGTGAAGGTCAGGAACCGCCAGGCAGGCTGCATCGTTGGCGCATCGCGCAGGGACGGGAAGAATGTATAGACGGCAAGCACGAGCAGAAAAGCCGGCAATATACGGAACGCCCGGCGCAGATAGAAGGCCTTGAAGTCGACGGCGCGGCGGCGCGCGGCTTCCGCCATCAACTGAGTTCCGATGAGATAGCCGCTGAGCACAAAGAAGATGTCGACGCCGATCCAGCCGTAGGGCCTGATGCCGGCGAGCGGCAGCGGTGTCGCTTCCACCGGCAGATGCACGAGCATGACGAGGAGAATGGCAAGCGCCCGCAATAGATCCGGTCCCAATGTCCTTGGGGTGGCGGCGGCTTCGAGCGGTGCCGCCTCGTCCGGTGGATCGAGCGGCTTGGAACTGGCAACAGTTATGGTGTTCACGGCTGGGGTTCCCGTAAATGGCTGGTGAATACCGATGGACATGCAGGAAATACTGTTGATTGCCTGCCTTGTATCGGAATTCCGGCCAGCCGTAACGGGCCATCCCCGGCAAGATAGAATTAACCTAAAATTTTCGTAAAATCTTATTGAATGGCGGTTAACGCGCCCGATTCGGCGCTCTTGCGGCCCATTCGCGGCTCAGCACGGCATAGACACATTCGTCGCCCCATATGCCATTGAAGCGATCGCTTTCGATCAAAAGGGCCTCGCGGCGCAGACCGAGGCGTTCAACAACCCCAATGGATCCGGCATTTTTCGCATCCAGCCGTGCAAAGATCCTGCGAAAGCCGAATTTTTCAAAACTGAGGGTAATCATGGCTTCCGCCGCCTCGGTAGCATAGCCCTTTCTGGCATAGGCTGGGTTGGAGGTATAGCCGAGCTCGGCCTGAAGTGCGGCCTTATTTGCGAATGTCAGGCTGACGTCACCCACCAAAGCACCATCCTCCCGCCGAATGACAGCGCAGCGCAGAGTATCCCCATCTTCGGAGAAAGGGGAGTTCAGGCTGGTATCGAAACGCTCCCTCATCTCTTCGGGCGAGGGAGGATCGCGGTAAAGAAAGCGATAGATTTCCGGCAGGGAGCGATAGGCGCTGTAGGCGACAAAATCCTCAGGCACAAAGCGGCGGAGGACGAGGCGATCAGTCGATGCCAAAAGTTCTGCGTCGTTAGACGTCATCGGGAATCCTCTGGAAGGATATCCGGAAATTCGATCCTCCCGGCAAAACCGGGAGGACACGACTGAGATCGGGAGCTTATTCCGTATCCGCGCTCGACAGCGTTTCCAAGGTCGGCATAGAGGTGATGTTGTAGCCGGCATCGACGAAGTGGATTTCGCCGGTCACGCCGGCCGAAAGATCCGACAGGAGATAGAGCGACGACGAGCCGACCTGGTCGATGGTGACGGACTTGCGCAGCGGCGCGTTGCGTTGGTTCCACGAGAGAATGGCGCGGGCATCGGAAATGCCGGCCCCGGCAAGCGTACGGATCGGGCCGGCGGAGACGGCGTTGACGCGAATGCCGCGCGGGCCGTAGTCCGCCGCGAGATAGCGGACGGAAGCCTCGAGGGCCGCCTTGGCGACGCCCATGACGTTGTAGTTCGGGATCACGCGCGTCGAACCGTTATAGGTCAGCGTCAGCATGCTGCCGCCTTCCGTCATCAGTTCGGCGGCACGCTTGGCGACCTCGGTGAAAGAGAAGCAGGAAATCACCATGGTGCGGGTGAAATTCTCCCGCGTGGTATCGGCATAAAGCCCCTTCAGCTCGTTCTTGTCGGAAAAGCCGATGGCGTGGACGATGAAATCCAGCTTGCCCCAGCGTTCCCTGATCGCCGAGAAGGTGGCATCGACCGAAGCGAGATCCTCGACATCGCACGGCAGGATGAAATCCGAGCCGACTTCGGCCGCCAGCGGCTTGACACGCTTGCCGAGAGCTTCGCCCTGAAAGGTGAAAGCCAGTTCCGCGCCTTCGGCTGCCAGCGCCTTTGAAATACCCCAGGCAATCGAATGATTGTTTGCGACGCCCATGATGAGGCCGCGCTTACCCTGCATAATTCCCGTCATTGCCTTATCCGTTGTAGCGCTGGAATACGAGCGTGGCGTTGGTGCCGCCGAAGCCGAAAGAGTTCGAAAGAGCGATATCGAACTTGGCATTGTCGATACGCTTGCGCACGACCGGCACGCCTTCGAATTCCGGATCGAGTTCGGTGATATGGGCGCTTTCGCCGATGAAGCGCTCCTGCATCATCAGGATCGAATAGATCGATTCCTGCACGCCCGCCGCGCCGAGCGAATGGCCCGTCAGCGACTTGGTTGACTGGACTGGCGGGATCTTGTCGCCGAAGACTTCGCGAATCGCGCCGATTTCCTTGCTGTCGCCCACCGGCGTCGAGGTGCCGTGGGTGTTGATGTAGTCGATATCGCCCTTCACCGTGGCGAGCGCCTGGCGCATGCAGCGCACGGCACCTTCGCCCGACGGTGCAACCATGTCATAGCCATCGGAGGTGGCGCCGTAGCCGACGATTTCGGCATAGATCTTGGCGCCGCGAGCCTTGGCATGCTCCAGCTCCTCCAGAACCAGCACGCCGGCGCCGCCGGCGATGACGAAGCCGTCACGCTTGGCGTCATAGGCGCGCGAGGCGGTTTCAGGATGGTTTTCGTTGAAGTCGGAGGACATGGCGCCCATGGCGTCGAAGAGGTTCGACATGGTCCAGTCGAGATCCTCGTGACCGCCGGCGAACATGACGTCCTGCTTGCCCCATTGGATCATTTCGGCGGCATTGCCGATGCAGTGCGCCGAGGTCGAGCAGGCGGACGAGATGGAGTAGTTGACGCCGTGGATCTTGAACCAGGTCGCAAGCGTTGCCGAGGCGGTCGACGACATCGACTTCGGCACCGCGAAGGGGCCGATGCGCTTCGGGCTGTTGTTCTTGCGGGTGATGTCGGCCGCCTCGATCAGCGTGCGGGTCGAGGGGCCGCCAGAGCCCATGATGATGCCGGTGCGCTCGTTGGTGATATCGCCTTCCTCGAGGCCGCTGTCGGCGATCGCCTGCTTCATGGCGACGTGGTTCCACGCACCGCCCTGCGACAGGAAGCGCATGGCGCGGCGATCCACCAGGTCGGTCGTATCGATCTTCGGTGCGCCCCAGACCTGGCACTTGAAGCCATGCTCGGCGAAATCAGGAGAGAAGGAAATGCCGGATTTGGCGTCGCGCAGCGAGGCGGTCACTTCTTGAGCATTGTTTCCAATCGAAGAGACAATACCCAGACCCGTAACAACTACCCGTCTCATGTCGATGACCTTTTCTAAAACATCTGTCTTTGTGGAGGCGGCGATGCCGCGGTTCAGGCAACCTTGTCCTTGGACAGGCCCACGCGCAGGTCCGTCGCCTGATAGATGGTCTCGCCATCGGCCTTCAGCCAGCCGTCGGCGGTGCCAAGGACGAGGCGGCCGCGCATGACGCGCTTGAAGTCGATGCCGTATTCGAGAAGCTTCGTGTCCGGACGAACCATGCCCTTGAACTTCACTTCGCCTGTCGAAAGCGCCATGCCGCGACCGGGCTCGCCTAGCCAGCCGAGGAAGAAGCCGGTCAGCTGCCACATGCCGTCGAGGCCGAGGCAGCCCGGCATGATCGGGTTACCGGCAAAATGGCAGGGAAAGTACCAATCATCGGGGCGCACGTCGTATTCGGCGCGGATATAGCCTTTGTCGAAGGCCCCGCCCGTTTCGGAAATATCTGTAATGCGATGGACCATCAGCATCGGCGGCAGGGGAAGCTGTGCATTGCCCGGGCCGAACAGCTCGCCGCGGCCACAGGACAGGATTTCCTCATAATTGAAGCTGGATTGTCTCGTCGTCATAAAAATTCCGTTTCCCCCGCATGAATGCCGATGGATGTGAAGCTTTAGTGCAAGATGGACAGAAAATGAAGCGAAAGCATTGGACGCTCATTCATCCGTTCGATCGAAGGCACTAGCCATTATGTGGTGGTCGCATACAGGAACGCCAGAGCCGCTACCAGAGCCAAATGCGGCAAAAGCCCGTTTTTTGCGGCTTTTGAGCACCTTCCCACCCCACGGAAACTATTGAAAGCAATCAAGGCAAAAGTTATATGGCTTAGTAAAGAATTATAGAGATCAGGAATCTGGAGTCCCTGGATGGCAGAACATGCCGAAATCGCGATCGAAACCAGGCTGCGTAATGTGGGCCTAAGGCCGACTAGGCAGCGGATCGCACTGGGAGACCTCCTTTTCGCCAAGGGTGACCGCCATCTGACCGTGGAAGAGCTTCACGAGGAAGCCGTTGCCGCCGGCGTTCCGGTTTCGCTTGCCACCGTCTACAACACGCTGCATCAATTTACCGAAGCCGGCATGATCCGCGTGCTCGCCGTCGAAAGCACCAAGACCTATTTCGACACCAATGTCTCCGATCACCATCACTTTTTCGTGGAAGGCCACAACGAGGTGCTGGATATTCCGATCAGTAACCTGACGATCGACAATCTGCCCGAGCCGCCGCAGGGCATGGAAATCGCCCATGTCGACGTGGTGATCCGCCTGCGCCGCAAGCGATAACAGTAGGCAGTAGGCAGTAGGCAGTAGGCAGTAGGCAGTAGGCAGTAGGCAGTAGGCAGTAGGCAGTAGAATTGTCTTCCAGACTTCCACTATTGCCTACTGCCTAATTCCTATTGCCTCCCACTCCCCACTACATCACATCGTCCGGATGCCGGCCTGGCTTATGGTGATAGGTCGGAAAGGTCCAGCCGAACCAGAGCGCGCCGCCGCGCACCGCAAAGGCCGCAATCACGCCCAGCCCCGCGGAGGCATAAAGCGGCAGCATCGTCGCATTGGCGGCGGTGAAGACGCCGGCGCCGACGAGCGAAGCGGTCACATAGATTTCCGGACGCAGCAGCACCGAAGGTTCGTTTGCCAATAGATCACGTAAAATGCCGCCGAAGGTCGCCGTCAGCGCACCGGTGACGATGGCGACGGTGGGCGAACCCGTCGCCGCCATGCCCTTGGCTGCCCCCATCACGCAATAGGCCGACAGCCCCACCGCATCGAGCCAGATGAGCAGCCGATAGCGCGATTCGAAGAGATGCGCGGTGAAGAAGACCAGGACGCCGACCACGGCGCAGATGATGATATAGGTCGGGTTCAGCACCCAGAAGACCGGCACGCGGCCGAGGACGATATCGCGCAGCGTGCCGCCGCCGATGCCGGTGACGGCCGCCAGGAACAGGAAGCCGATCAGATCGAGCTGCTTGCGCGAGGCCGCGAGCGCGCCGGTTGCGGCAAAAAGGGCGACGCCGGCATAATCAAGAAATGAGAGAAGCGACATCGAAAACTCCAGCGGAACGCCCGCGATTTTTCCGAAATGAATCACGACGGCAAGGGCCGCGCAAGCAGGCGCGTGCAAAGATGTCGCAGCGGCTGCGGCTGTTATCGCGACCGTAACGGCGCTTCGAAAAGGAATCCCCCGTGAAATCCCTGCTGATCGTAATCCTCAACCTCTTCGCTCTCGTGGTCATGCCCGCCGTGGCGGAGGCGCAGCAATCGATCCTGCAGGACCCCGTGGCCTTCGAAAAGGACCACTTCACCAAGAGCTGCGACGGCCAGGTGGGCTTCGGCGACAAATTCGCCACCCAGCAGGACATCAACAACGACAAGCTGATGGATATCGTCATCAATGAAGGCGAGATCACCTGCAAGGGCGAAAAGGGACCCTACTGCACGGACGAAGGCTGCCCTTACAATTTCTATGTCCAGGTGGCCGAAGGCGGTTACCTGATGATCGCCACGGCGAAGATCTACGGCTATGATTTCATCCAGCGCTTCGGCAATATGGTTCTGGTGATGAAGATGCATCCGCGCTTCTGCGACCGCAAGGACGGCGAGGTGGTCTGCGAAATCACCGTCAGGGTGCGCGGCACCAAATTCGTCACGATCTCGAAGAAATAAGCAATTTCAACAAAGGACGGACCGTTTGTTACGGCCCAGACAGGTGGTTACGGTCCGGACACGTCGTACGGTCCGGGGTAGAGTGCTGAGGTGCGGCCGGCGGCGTAGTAGCCGACCAGACCGACCCATTCACGCAATCCGGTCGCCAGCAGTTGCGCATTGCGCGAGGGCTGTGTGAAATCGAAGCCGAGGCTTTCCTTGCCGGTGCTGCGATAGTCGACCGGCCAGGGCGCGACATTGATGCCCTGCTTGCGGAAAAGGCCCATCGAGCGCGGCATGTGGAAGCCCGAAGTGATGAGCAGGCAATCCGAAAGACCGTTCTGCACCAGCAGCTCCTTCGTATTGACGGCATTCTCGAAGGTGGTGCGCGAGGTCTTGTCCTCGACCATACGGCTTGTCGGAATGCCGAGCGCGGTGAAGAAGCGCTCGGAAATCACGGCATCGCCCTCATAGGTGCCACCGATCGAGCCGTCGCCGCCCGAGATCACGATGCGCGCCTGCGGGTATTTCTGCGCGAGACGCAGCGCTTCAATCAGGCGATCGCCGGCCGAATCGAGTTCGTAGCCGCCTCGGACCGTCGTCACCTCGTTCTGCGTGGCGCCGCCGAGAACGATCATGCATTTGAGATCGGCGGGATCGGCGGCAGGATGCGGAAAGCGCTCTTCGAGCGTTTGAACGACATAAGCGCCGGCCGTCGTATAAAGCGAGACAAACAGGATCAGCGCCGACAGAAACGCCGAGGTGATGACGGTTGCTCGCCAGCGCAGCAGTGCGGCGATGAATGCCAACAGGACAAACAAGAAGGCCAGCGACAGCGGCTGACCGAAGATCCAGACAAGTTTCGAAAAAACGAACACGGCACATCCTTACGCTTGTCGGCAAAACGATTCGCTTTACTCCCTAGCAGATTTTTGTGCACTGCAATGTGGCTATTTCGCCCTCCGTGCCAGCGGCGGCGACGCCGCGAAGCGCTGATTGAAGCGACGCTGCAGCGGACGGGGGATGAAAAGCGTCGACAGCGCCAGGACAAGCGCGACCATCGACACCAGCCAGAGCGCGTGTGCGCCAAAGGCGCGGGCGAGGAGAGCTCCGATAATGGCGCCTGAGATCATGCCGCTCCAGGGCACGATCTGCACCGTCCAGAGAAAATCCCGATCCCCCAGCAGGAAACGGCCAAGACCACGCCCGAAGCGCGACAGCGCCCCGGTAACATAGGTGAGGCCGATCGGCAGGCCTTCGATATGCTCGACCGTGGCATTGACCATGCCCATGGCAAGAACCACCAGATAGAACTGCACCAGAACCAGCGACGGCTCCGCAAAGCCCGCGGCAGCGGCCAGAAGGACGCTGACGCAGGCAAGCACCACGAAAGCCCGCCGATCCGCCGCATGGGCGACGACGATCCCGAGCGCGTTGCCGATGATGAATGTCAGGATGGCCGAGAACAGCACAGCCGCATGGCCGAACTCGCCCATTCCGAGGGCAATCGCCGCCCGTGTCGTATTGCCGGTCATGAAGGACACGAAATTCCCCGTCAGCATCAAGCCGACGGCATCGGTCATCCCAGCCAGAAAGGCGATCGAGGCAACGAGCAGAAACCCCGTCACGGTACGGCGGGTCTTGATAAGACGACGGCGGCGCTGTCTGGTCATGGGCGATTCGGGGTGGGTTACGAGGATTGGAGGTTAGCATGAAGTTGGGGGGATGCGGAGGATTATAGCGCCGGTTTGCAACGGAGGGCGTCTCTCCAAAGCGCAGTTACAATCTCTTCCTGGCAAAGGCGCGACCCGATCCGGATTTGAGATATTTTTCAAATGCGAACGCCTGCGCCTCATCGGAAAAGCCGATGTAGGTTTTGACCGACCACGGCGCATACTTCGATGTATGAGGCACTTCTCTGGCATTGTGCTTCGCCAGGCGAGCTTTCAAGTCTCCAGTCACGCCGATATAGTAACGATCAGGAAAATCATGGCTTTGAAGGATATAGACGTACTTCATGCACCGCATGATAGCTAATAGCAACGTTGACACAACCGATACATTATCGACCAGTTGTACAAAACTATCTTCCAGTTTAGTTCATTGAGTCCGCTTGGAGAAAGTCCGCTTTCGTTACTGCGTAACTTCAGCGCGACAGCCTTCGTCTACTGGCTTGCCGAGCCGAAGCTCGGAGAGCGAAGGCTGGTGGAGCTAAGCGGGATCGAACCGCTGACCTCTTGCATGCCATGCAAGCGCTCTCCCAGCTGAGCTATAGCCCCATCAAGATGGTGCCGTTTTACCGGCCCTGGGTCCCTTCCGAGCGCTTCGCCCGTCGGGGTGGCGGCTTATTACTTGTGGTTTTCACAGATAGCAAGCCGAAAAATTCGGCCCGGGAAATTTTTTCTTTCACCGGGCCGATCGTCTTTCAGATCAGACGTCGTCTTCGTCGCCGGTGACGCCGATGATGTCGCTCATGTCGTCATCGTCTTCATCTTCGTCGGCTTCGAGGAAGGTATCGTCGTCATCGTCGCCGATTTCGACATCGTCATCGCCGATATCCGGAATGTCGTCGCCGCTTGCAGCCTCGTCGGCATCTTCGAGCGATACCAGTTCGACTTCCGTGTTTTCGGTATCGACTTCGGCCACTTCGTCCTCTTCCGGAACTTCCTTGGAAGCGGAGGTTTCTTCGAAGAAGGACAAGGGCCAGGACTTGCCGGTATAGGGCGAGACCACCGGATCCCGGTTCAGGTCATAGAACTTCTTGCCGGTATCGGGGTCGGTACGTTTTGTTCCAAGTTCCGCTTTCGCCACTGTCAAAGCCTCATGAATGGCCGAATGAAAATTCGGCAATGCCGGGGAAGCCGGCGTTTTAAGGGAAATATCAGCCGGTCCCCTTAATCGTTGCGGCCGTTTCTGTCAAAGCTAAAGTTCACGCCGCTTTGCGTAGGGTTTTAGTATAGTGGTCGGCGGGCCTTTACCAAAGGGCTCTACGAAGCGGGAGGCCGTCGAGGAGATGCTCACCTGGAAAATGCAATGGCCCAGGCACGCCGAGGCCCAGGCGCACTGAGCCGTAGACCGTGGAAGGAGCGCTGCCGGAATTCATCGCAGCCCAGATGAAAGGCATCGTCGGCATCGAAATCGAGATCGAGACGATTGACGGCAAATGGAAGGTGAGCCAGAACCGGCCGCTGGCAGACCGACAGGGCCTTGCCGAAGGCCTTTCGGCGATCGATCGCACGGCGGCGGCGGAAATGGCCGAACTGGTGCGTCGCTACAGCAAACAATGAGAGACCGGCTAGGGACGGAAAAGACATGATCATCGCCATCGACGGACCAGCGGCCGCCGGCAAGGGAACTCTGGCACGCCGGATCGCCGAAGCCTATGGCTATCATCATCTCGACACCGGCCTCACCTATCGCGCCACGGCCAAAGCGCTGCTCGATGCCGGACTTCCGCTCGACGACGAAGCGATTGCCGAAGGCATGGCGCGCAAGGTCGATCTCGCCGGGCTCGACCGGGCCGTTTTGTCCCGACATGAGATCGGCGAGGCCGCCTCAAAGATCGCCGTCATGCCGGCCGTGCGCCGGGCGCTGGTCGAGGCGCAGCGCCGTTTTGCCGAAAAGACGCCCGGCGCCGTGCTCGACGGCCGCGATATCGGCACCGTCGTCTGCCCGGGCGCACCGGTAAAACTCTATGTGACGGCCTCGGCCGAAGTGCGGGCGAAGCGGCGCTACGAAGAAATCGTCGAAGCCGGCGGCAGCGCCGATTACGACGCCATTTTCGAGGATGTGAAACGGCGCGACGAGCGCGATATGGGACGCACCGACAGCCCTTTGAAACCAGCTGAAGACGCGCACTTGCTAGATACCTCAGAAATGAGTATAGAAGCGGCGTTTCAGACGGCGAAATCGATCATCGACGCCGCTCTAAGCCGAAATGCCTGAAAATATGAGCGGCTTTCGCGCGCCTCGCGCCGGAAACCGCCGATTTCAAGATAGCCTGACATTCCGTCCAAGCGCCGGATAGCTTCCCGAAGGGAGGCGGACTGGGGTCAGGCCTGTTCAACGCGAACCACCGGCGCATCAGTGTCCAGATTGCATGATCGGGACACGCCAGGAGATTTTATGTCTGTAACTTCCCCCTCTCGCGAAGATTTCGCGGCCCTTCTCGAAGAATCCTTTGCCAAGAACGATCTGGCTGAAGGCTACGTCACCAAGGGCATCATCACCGCCATCGAAAAGGATGTCGCCGTTGTAGACGTCGGCCTCAAGGTCGAAGGCCGCATCGCGCTGAAGGAATTCGGTGCACGCGCCAAGGACGGCACGCTCAAGGTTGGCGATGAAGTCGAAGTCTACGTCGAGCGTATCGAAAACGCGCTTGGCGAAGCCGTTCTGTCGCGCGAAAAGGCTCGCCGCGAAGAAAGCTGGATCAAGCTCGAAGTCAAGTTCGAAGCTGGCGAGCGCGTCGAAGGCGTCATCTTCAACCAGGTCAAGGGCGGCTTCACCGTCGATCTGGATGGCGCCATCGCCTTCCTGCCGCGTTCGCAGGTCGACATCCGTCCGATCCGCGACGTTACCCCGCTGATGCACAACCCGCAGCCCTTCGAAATCCTCAAGATGGACAAGCGCCGCGGCAACATCGTCGTTTCGCGTCGTACGGTTCTGGAAGAGTCCCGTGCCGAGCAGCGTTCTGAAATCGTTCAGAACCTCGAAGAAGGCCAGGTTGTTGACGGCGTCGTCAAGAACATCACCGATTACGGTGCGTTCGTTGACCTCGGCGGCATCGACGGCCTGCTGCACGTCACCGACATGGCATGGCGCCGTGTGAACCATCCGTCGGAAATCCTGTCCATCGGCCAGCAGGTCAAGGTACAGATCATCCGCATCAACCAGGAAACCCACCGCATCTCGCTCGGCATGAAGCAGCTCGAGAGCGATCCGTGGGATGGCATCCAGGCCAAGTATCCGGAAGGCAAGAAGATCTCCGGTACCGTCACGAACATCACCGACTACGGTGCGTTCGTCGAGCTGGAGCCGGGCATCGAAGGCCTCATCCACATCTCGGAAATGTCCTGGACCAAGAAGAACGTTCACCCCGGCAAGATCCTGTCCACGAGCCAGGAAGTCGAAGTCGTCGTTCTCGAAGTCGATCCGACCAAGCGTCGTATCTCTCTCGGCCTGAAGCAGACGCTGGAAAACCCGTGGGCAGCATTCGCCCGCAACCATCCGGCTGGCACCGAAGTCGAAGGCGAAGTCAAGAACAAGACCGAATTCGGCCTGTTCATCGGCCTCGACGGCGATGTGGACGGCATGGTTCACCTCTCCGACCTCGACTGGAACCGTCCGGGCGAGCAGGTTATCGAAGAGTACAACAAGGGTGACGTCGTCAAGGCTGTCGTTCTCGACGTTGACGTCGAGAAGGAACGCATCTCACTCGGCATCAAGCAGCTCGGCAAGGACGCAGTCGGCGACGCAGCCGCTTCCGGCGACCTGCGCAAGAATGCAGTCGTTTCCTGCGAAGTCATCGCAGTCAACGACGGCGGCATCGAAGTGAAGCTCGTCAACCACGAAGACATCACCTCGTTCATCCGCCGCGCCGATCTGTCGCGTGACCGTGACGAGCAGCGCCCTGAGCGTTTCTCGGTTGGTCAGGTTGTCGACGCTCGCGTCACCAACTTCTCCAAGAAGGACCGCAAGATCATGCTGTCCATCAAGGCTCTGGAAATCGCAGAAGAGAAGGAAGCCGTTGCTCAGTTCGGTTCGTCCGACTCGGGCGCTTCGCTCGGCGACATCCTGGGTGCGGCTCTGAAGAACCGCAACGCCGAATAATCTTCGGTAGACGCCTGGAAACAAAAGACCCGCCGGAGCGACCCGGCGGGTTTTTCTTTGTCCGTCATGCAGTGGTACCTGCCGCCTGTCGGTTGCGAGCTATCTATTCCCAGGCCACCATGCGCCGGTAGAAATCGAAGGCGTGGTCGTGCAGAGGGTCGCGCAGAGGCTGCGGCAAGGCAACGAGCTCCGGCCTGACGCTATCATCCCTCGCGGAGGCCGGGCCAGCTTCCGCTTCGTCAGATGCCTCGCCCTCTGACTTTGCCGATGCTTCCTCCGCATCGGCGTGCTCTTCATCCTGACCTTGCCGGCTCTCCTCGTCCTGAGCTTGTCCACCCTCCTCATCGCCGACGGGATCGACGCGATTGAGCAATTTCGATTCGCCGTTCTTGGCGGGGGCGTCTGCCGGCAGATAATTCGCCACGACGAAGGGAACGCCGAGCGGCAGGGGCGCCGACATTGCCGTCTGTTCCGCAGCCTCATACCCCGCCATCAGCGTTACAGGCGACGTCTGCAACGTCGGCTTGCCGGAAGCGAGAGCAAGAGCGTCGGATGCCTCGGGTCCTTCCGTCGATGATACCGGCATGGCCGCCGCCGCGACCGAGCTCTTGAGGCCTTCATTGACGGTCGGCGGCTGCGCGGATGAGCCTTGCGCAGCAGCATTGCCGGTCAGCGCTTGGGCGATGATCTTTTCTGCGGAAGAAGAGGGATTGTTGATGATCTGAAGAAGATCGGAACCGGTCGCCATCGCGGGCGCGCTAATGACGACCTGCAGGCCCTGTTTGATGTCGGCTTCTATCTGCTGGATATCGCGCGGCACCGGCGGCGGCGCGAGCGGCGACCGGATCAGCGCGACTTCAGTCGGGAGTTCGGCTTCGGCGGCGATCGCCGTCAGCAGCACGCTCGCGGTCAGATCATCGACAAGAGAAGCGAGCGCGGAAGGCTGGACAGTGACGGCCGCAGGGGCAGCGGCACCGCTACTGGCAGGCGCGGATTGCGGGGCGGCGACGGTAGCGTTTTGCGCAACCGTCTGCGCCTGGGCCGTCTGAGCAACAGCCGGCGCGGCTTGAGATTGTACGGACATGCCAGATTGTAGCCTCGGCTGCGCCGCAGGTGCCGGCTGTGCAGCAGGCTGAGCCGGCGGTGGCGTGGCGGCCGCAGGCGCAGATGCGGGCATAGCGGAGGCCGGTTCTTCTGCGGCAGCTGCAAGCGCCGTCGCGAGAGCAGCCAAATCAGCCGCTTTCTGCAACGGAGCCGATGTCGGTCCCTGCGCAGTTGGCGTTTCCACTTTGCCGGCATTCTGCCCATAGGAATTGACGACCGCCTTCAGGACCGCGTCCGGCTCGGTGACCGACGCCTGCTCCAGGCTGAGAGCCAGCTGCACCGCCTGCGGGCTTTCCGGATCCTGCAATGCCGCTGCCAGAAGCGGCAAGGATACCGGCGTCCTCATCTGCGCATCCATTCGCTGCTGCGCGGCAGCGAGTTGCGGCGGCGTCAGACTGCGGATTGCGGCGGCAACCCGTTGCGCATAGGCGGTATTGCTCTCACCCGGCTCACGGGAAACATTGACCACCTTGCTGGCGGCATCGATCGCGGAAAGCAGACTGTCGAGCATGCGTTCGCGGGCCGCGACCAGCAGCATGTTCAACTTGCCCTCGACGCTGGCGTTGACGGTGCTCGACAGCACGGCGAGCGGCGTTGCCGTCGTCTGAAGCCCGGAGGTCTCGGCCGTCGCGACAATCGGCTTCTCAACGGACACACCCACAGCGGACACGGCACCAACGGGAAGCAACATGACATGCTCCTTTGTCTGGCAAGACGACGATGGAAGCGGGAAGCAGGTTCAATCGAGGTCCGCTCATGCGGCCTGTGGATTTCCTAGCGCCGGATGACCGAATTGGCGAGGCGCGAACGCGCAGAACTGGAAATCATCCGCAGAATAGCAGTCGAGTCCTTAACAGATCCCTAAATAAAAGGGCCAATGCCACTTCCGCGACACCGGCCTCCTGGATTTCGCGCTGAAAGCGAAGCAATCAGCTATGCGCGAAGATATCCGCCTCTTCCCAGCCAAGGAGGTCGAGCTTGGCGCGCGTCGGCAGAAAGGCGAAACAGTCGTCCGCATAGTCCATACGGCCATCGCGCAGCAGGCGTTGCGTCAGCTTCTCGCGCAGCGCATGCAGATAAAGCACGTCGGAGGCGGCATATTCGAGCTGCGCCGGGGACAGCGTTTCCGCCGCCCAGTCGGACGATTGCTGCGCCTTGGAGATATCTACCTCGAGCATCTCCTTGAGATTGTCCTTCAGGCCGTGACGGTCGGTATAGGTGCGGCAGAGGCGCGAGGCGATCTTGGTGCAGAAGACGGGTGTCGTGGTGACGCCGAAGGTGTGAAACAGCACGGCGATGTCGAAGCGACCATAGTGAAAAATCTTCTGATGCGTCGGGTCGGCCAACATGGCGACGAGATTGGGGGCCTGCGTCTGGCCAGCCGCAATGCGGATAATGTCAGCCGTGCCGTCGCCGGGCGAAAGCTGCACGAGGCAAAGTCGGTCACGGCGTGGAACGAGGCCGAGAGTTTCGGTATCGATGGCTATCGCGCCGGTGTAGCGGGCGGTATCCTCAGTGGAAATATCGCCTTCGTGATAACGGATGGTGGCAGCCATGAGATTCTCCCGGCTCTGTCGTTCTGAATTCGCTTTTCATCCGTTCTATAGAACGGAGAGGATGAGAACCATACCGGCACCGCTCAAAATGTCGGCGGCGTGTTGATCCAGAGCAGTATGGTCTCACCGTCATGACGGTTGCGCCAGGAATGATAGCGGCGGCTTTCAAAATAAAGGGAATCGCCCGGCAGGAGATCGAAGAACTGATCGCTGTCGAGCACCAGCTCCAGGTGACCGGCGAGCACATGGATGAACTCCTCGCCCTCGTGGCGATAGGCACCCTCGCTGGTCGCACCAGGTGCGAGCACGAAGCGATGGCAGTCCATCATCGTCCGTCCTTCGGCGAGAAGCTGGACAGTGACGCCCGGCGTCGTTGCCGGCCAGGCACGCCATTCGCCGGATCGAACGAGTGCGGAAGCATCCTCCCGCTCCTCGCCGGACAGGCGCGATACCGTCGTGCCATAATAATCAGCCAGATCATGCAGGGTCTTGAAACTGACGCCTTGCGAGGTGCGTTCCAGGGTCGAGAGCGTCGAGGAGGTTATGCCCATGTCGGCGGCGACCTGCTCCAGCGTCTTGCCGGCGGCATGGCGCAGCGACCGGAGCCGGCGGCCGATATCGGAGGAGGCCGGTTGCTCGCCATTTTCCAATCCGGCGGCACCACCTTCCTCCGTCTCGAGCGCTTCGCGAATCGCCGCAGGATTGAGGCCACGTTCGGCGCGGAACCATGCAATACGCTTCAGTCGCGCCACATCCTCGGCGCTGTACTGCCGGTGCCCGGTCTCGGAGCGGGGGGGAACCACAAGCCCCTGGCTTTCCCATAGCCGCAGCGTGGAGGCCGACACGCCGGCAAGACGCGCCGCTTCCGCCACCTTATAGCGCACTGGATATCGCTCCGGCTCGATGCTGCTCATTCGCCAAGATCCCTGATTATCGTTTTTCGATCCGTTTAGCACGGATTGTGCGACTTAGCGCGCCTTAAAGGAAAGCGGCAACCTCCTGCCAGCCTTCGGCTCATTCTTGTCTCCCTCACAAAATCCCGCTTGAAATCCTACAGGAAAAATGTAGGAGTTTTGTAAATAACTTGCAGAACTTCTGCAAGATAATTCGAAAACACCTTGTGGGAGCCACTGCAATGACCTTGACCGAGCGGAAGAACGCCGCCATTTCCCGCGGCGTCGGCATGACGACGCAGATCTATGCCGACCGTGCCGAAAATGCGGAAATCTGGGATAAGGAAGGGCATCGCTATATCGATTTTGCCTCCGGCATTGCGGTGGTGAATACAGGCCATCGCCATCCCCGCGTGATTGCCGCCGTCAAGGAACAGCTCGACCGCTTTACGCATACCTGCCATCAGGTCGTACCCTATGAGAGCTATGTGCATCTGGCCGAGCGGCTGAACGCGATCGTTCCCGGCGATTTCGCCAAGAAGACGATCTTCGTGACGACGGGTGCCGAAGCGGTCGAAAATGCCGTCAAGATCGCCCGCGCCGCCACCGGCCGCTCCGCCATCATCGCCTTTGGTGGCGGCTTCCACGGCCGTACTTTCATGGGCATGGCGCTGACCGGCAAGGTCGCACCCTATAAGATAGGCTTCGGCCCGATGCCGGGCGATGTTTTCCATGCACCCTTCCCGGTGCCGCTGCACGGCATCAGTGTCGAGCAGTCGCTGGCGACACTGAAGAAGCTGTTTGCCGCCGATGTCGATCCACAGCGTGTGGCCGCGATCATCCTCGAGCCCGTGCAGGGCGAAGGCGGCTTCTATCCGGCGCCGGCGGCCTTCATGAAGGCACTGCGCGAGATTTGCGACCAGCATGGCATTCTCCTGATCGCCGACGAGGTGCAGACCGGCTTTGCGCGCACCGGCAAGATGTTTGCGATGGACCACCATGAGGTGGCGGCCGATCTCGTCACCATGGCAAAGAGCCTTGCCGGCGGCTTTCCGCTCGCCGCCGTCACCGGCCGAGCCGAAATCATGGATGCACCCGCTCCAGGCGGCCTCGGTGGCACCTATGGCGGCAATCCGCTCGGCATCGCGGCTGCCCATGCCGTGCTCGACGTCATCGCCGACGAGGGTCTGTGCGACCGCGCCAATCAGCTCGGCTCGCGCCTGAAACAGCGACTGGAATCGCTGCGCGACAAGGTACCCGAAATCGTCGATATCCGCGGCCCCGGCTTCATGAATGCGGTTGAATTCAACGACGCGACGACGAAGCTGCCGAGCGCGGATTTCGCCAACAAGGTGCGGCTGATCGCGCTCGACAAGGGCCTGATCCTTTTGACCTGCGGTGTTTACGGCAATGTCATCCGCTTCCTATCGCCGATCACCATTCAGGACGGCGTCTTCAGCGAAGCGCTCGACATTCTCGAGGCATCGCTGCTGGAGGCAAGCGCCGCCCGCTAATCGCCGCCATCAGCATTTTCTTAATCATCCGCCCGCGCGGCCAGCCGGGTGAAACCTGTCGGAGTGCATAGCATGTCCTTTACAACGGCAATGACCAAGCATGTGCCTTTCTCCTCGCGCTTCCTGCGCGCCGCCGGTTATATCAACGGCGCCTGGACGGCTGGCGGGGCAACGAAAACATTCGATGTCGTCAATCCCGCCACCGGCGAAGTGCTCGCGACGCTGCCCGATATGGGCGCCGCCGAGACGACCGCAGCCATCGATGCCGCCTATATCGCCCAGGCCGCCTGGGCCGCCCGTCCGGCTAAAGAGCGGGCAGCAATCTTACGAAAATGGTTCGATCTCATGATCGCCAATGCCGATGAGCTGGCGGCAATCCTGACCGCCGAAATGGGCAAGCCGCTTCCTGAAGCCAGAGGCGAGATTCTCTACGCCGCTTCCTATGTCGAATGGTATGCGGAAGAGGCTAAACGCATCTATGGCGAAACCATCCCCGCCCCCTCCAACGACAAGCGCATGGTCGTCATCAAGCAGCCGGTCGGCGTCGTCGGCACGATCACGCCCTGGAACTTCCCGGCGGCCATGATCGCCCGCAAGATCGCGCCGGCGCTGGCCGTCGGCTGCACCGTGGTCTCGAAGCCGGCCGAACAGACGCCGCTGACGGCGATCGCGCTTGCCGTGCTTGCCGAGGAGGCAGGCATTCCCCCAGGCGTGCTCAACATCATTGTCGGCATCGATGGCCCGGCGATCGGCCGCGAGCTTTGCGGTAATGCGAAGGTGCGCAAGATCAGCTTCACGGGCTCGACGGAAGTCGGCCGCATCCTCATGCGCCAGTGCGCCGACCAGATCAAGAAGGTCAGCCTCGAGCTCGGCGGCAATGCGCCCTTCATCGTTTTCGACGACGCCGATCTCGATGCCGCCGTCGAAGGCGCCATGGCTTCGAAATATCGCAATGCCGGGCAGACCTGCGTCTGCGCCAACCGCATCTATGTGCAATCCAATGTCTATGACGCCTTTGCCGCCAAGCTCGCCGCCAAGGTGGGCGAACTTTCCGTTGGTGACGGCTTCAAGCCGGGTGTAACGGTTGGGCCGCTCATCGACGAACAGGGTGTCGCAAAGGCCGAAGACCATGTTCGGGATGCTGTTTCGAAGGGTGCGCGCGTCGTCCTCGGCGGTAAGCGCATCGAGGGCACCGGCACCTTCTTCGCGCCGACGATCCTGACTGGCGTCGACCGTAGCATGAAGGTCGCCCGCGAGGAGACATTCGGCCCGGTGGCACCGCTCTTCCGCTTCGACACCGTCGAGGATGTCATCGCCCAGGCGAACGATACGGAATTCGGCCTTGCCGCCTATTTCTTCGCCGGCGACCTGAAGAAAGTCTGGCGCGTCGCGGAAGCGCTGGAATATGGCATGGTCGGCATCAATACCGGCCTGATGTCGTCGGAAACGGCACCCTTCGGCGGTATCAAGCAATCCGGCCTCGGCCGCGAAGGCTCGCGCCATGGCGCCGACGACTATCTGGAAATGAAATATCTCTGCATCGGCAATCTGTAGCCAGCTATCAGGTCGAGGTGATGTGAATGCGGCCCTGCCACAGGCGGGCCGCGCTCAGCCGGTCGCTGAAAAAGGCGCCGGTATCGAGATCGAGCCTGAGACCGTTGACTTCGGCCCGCTGGACCGGCGTGTGGCCGTGGATAATCAGCTTCGGCAGCGGCTGTGCGCTGTCGTAGAAACGGGAACGGATGAAGACGAGGTCGTCGTCCTGCTGATCGGCAATCGACCGATCCGGATCGATGCCGGCATGGACGAATAGCACCTCTGGCGTATCCAGCAGGATCGGCAGTCGGCGCAGGAAATTGACGTGATCCTCCGGCAGCCAGCTTCGGATAAACGTATCGAGCTTCTTCCGCTTGGGATATAATTGCTGCAGACGAGGGATATCCACGCCATAGGAGGCGAGTGTCGCATCACCACCAAGCGCCACCCAATCCTCAAGCGATATCTCGCCGTCAACGTAGGACAGCATCGCCATCTCGTGATTGCCGGTCAGGCAGATGCGGTCAAAACCGTTCGGCGGCGGCGCCATCAGGCGACTGACGACCTGCGCTGAGGCAGGACCGCGATCGATGAAATCCCCCAGCATGATGATGAGCTTTCGGCCGGGAAGCCCAGCCGCGTCGGCAAAGATCTTGCGCTCGAGTGCGCTGAGGAGATCGTAACGCCCATGGACATCGCCGATGACGTAGGTGGGCATGTCGAGGTGTTCGAGCCATTCCCGGCGTCGACGATGGCCGAAGCCATTGGTCACTTTTTCGCGTATCCTGGACGCCGCCATGAAACTGCCTTTCGAGCGCACACCCCGGAACGCCTCAACTGTGTCTGCAAAAAGAACTCAAAAGCGACGATTCTTTGCCAGTAAGGCGGAAATTATCGCTGGTGACGGTTCTGGCAGCAGGACCGAACCTGCAGGACCAACCCGCCTTGCGGCAAAGCGTCCCGAACGGCACCTTTATGCATGGAGAAAGTTGACAGTGCGTATCCGCAATCTTATCGCGCTACCGACGCTGGCGCGAGACCTTCCGCCGTCAACCCTGGAAACCCAGATGTTGGGGCCTCGGCACGAGGTCTGCCGCCTCAAATTGGAACGTCCCCTTCATGGCGACTGTAAACCTATCGTGAAGCCCTGATGGATACGACGACAGCGCTCCAACTCTGCCGCTTTCTGCATGATGCATCCCTGATGCTTCTATGGGGCGCATGCGCCTATCTTTCTCTCCTCGTACCAAGAGCACTTGCCGACACCGTTTGGCGCATGATTGCAAAACCGTTTGTGCTGATTGTTGTGGTTGCGGTTTTAACGGCACTGGCCGCGCTGCCGGTGACGACGGCGAATATCGGCAATGGCTGGAGCGATGCGCTCGATGCCGGCATGATCCATGAAGTGGCTTTCGAGACCACGGTCGGGGTCGCCTGGCAGGCGCAGATGCTGGCGGCCATCGCAATGATTTGCGCCTTGCTGCTGCCACAGAGCCGGCGCCGCCATGGGCTTGCCCTGGGCGCCGGCCTCGGCCTTGCCTCGCTGTCATTGACCGGGCACGCTTCGATGCTGGAAGGGTGGATGCAGCAGGTGCACCGGGCCAATGATATCCTGCACGTGCTTGCCGGCGGCGGCTGGCTGGGGGCGCTGGTGCCGCTGATCCCTATCCTCAAACTTCTCGGCCGGCCGGAATGCAGGGCGGAAGCGCAAGTGGCGTTGCGCCGGTTCTCCAATGCCGGTCACGTTGCAGTCGCACTGGTCATTCTCTCCGGCATCGTCAGCACGCTGCTGATCCTGAAACGCCTGCCGACGGACTGGTCTTCGCCCTATCAGACGCTGCTTGCCATCAAGATCGCCCTGGTTGCCGTCATGACCGTACTGGCGATCATCAACCGCTACGTCTTCGTTCCCTGGATCGGCCGCAAGCCGGACGGGGCGTTGCTGGCCCTCCGGCTCGGAAGTATCTCCGAGATCGTGATCGGCATTATCGTTATCGCGCTGGTCGCCGTCTTTGGCATGATGGAGCCGGTCTAGAGCCGTTTCGCTTTTCTTCGAATCGCGAAAATGCTCTATCTCCTTGTTTTTACGCAATTCCTGACGGAAAACCGTTACGCGCTTTTCCTGGAATTGCTCTAACCGCCGAGCGATTTCACGACGGCGCGAACGGCCGCCGGATCTTGTGCCGTCGGCTTGTATTCCAGGCCCACCCTGCCGCGATAGCCTTGGGCGTACAGCCAATCCAGCCGTTCCGCCAGATCGATATGGCCTGTGCCGGGATCGTTCCGGCCGGGATGATCGGCAACATGGAGATGGACGATGCGGTCGATGCGATCGCCGATCACCCGCTGCGTGTCCTCGCCCATGACGGCAGAATGATAGAGATCGTAGACGATACCCACTTCCGGACGGCCGACCTCGTCGACAATATCAAGGCCCTCCGCCGTCGAGGACAGATAGTAACCGACATGGTCTATCTTCGTATTCAGCGGCTCAAGGCCGAGCCGGACGCCGGAGCCTTCTAGAAGGTCAGCACCGGCGCCAAGGGCAGCGACGATGGCCGCGCGCTGCTCGGCGCGGGAAAATTCCGCCAGTTCATCGCCGGCCTGCGCGATCAGAACTGGCGCGCCGAGACGTTGGGCGACAGCAACGGACTCCCGCAGTCCCTTCAGCCAAATTTCTTTGTTTGCCGGATTCGTCAGCGCGATCATCGGCTCCGCCACCATGCCGGACACCCCGATGCCGGTTTCGGCGACGGCAGCTGCAATTGCGTCCAGATCCTTGTTCGTCCAGTGCCAGAACTCGACCGCATCGAGTCCTGTCGCATGTGCCAGACGGATACGATCCGCAAAAGCATCGCCATCGCGCGCAAACAACCACTCGATACAGGCCGAAAACTGTCGCATGAGATCCTCCTCCCTCGATTTGGTCAGGAGCAATGCGCGAGATCATGCGCAACGGCAAGTCTCTCTAGCGATGATATTGCTGTGGCAGCCGCGGCATCGAAGGCTTGATGGCTTCGACATTCATCGCCGAGAGCACGCGCATATCACGGCGGAAATCGGAAGGCGTCATGCCGGCAATGTGACGGAAGGATTTGTTGAAGGCGCTGATCGAGCCGAAGCCACTATCCATGGCCACCTGCAGCACATTGGCGCCATCGCGCATCAGCATCGCCTGAGCGCGCGAAAGGCGCAGCAGGCTCACATATTTCGCCAGCGTCATGCCTGTCGATTTCTTGAAGAGGTTCATGGCGTATTTGGGATGGAGATTCGCTGCCTTGGCAATATCGACCGTATCGATGTCATGCAGGAAATTTTCGGCGATGAAATCGCACATGCGCGCCAAACTGCGCGAGGATTGCGGATGAGCCTGTTCATTCACCGGATTCGCCGGCTTTTCCGGGACCATGCGATAAGGCTCGAAAGCGATGCGCTCCAGACGCAGGAGGAGTTCCGCGACGGCATGTTCGGCCTTGGCACCGTCTTCGGACATGACATAGCGGTGCCATCGCGCGAAGTTCTCGTCATCGGCGGCATCGGTCGCCGAGCTTATCAATGCCTGCCCACGAATGAGGCGGCCGGAGATATCAAGCGGCAGCCGCAGGCGGAAAAAATGGACGAGCGGCAGATGCGCGCCGGCATAGATCGAATCGTCGGACAGTTCGTCCAGCTGATGCGGTTGACCACCCCAGAAGAGACAGATCTCGCCGGCTCGCAAAGTAAGCTCGTGATCGCCTATGCGGTAGTGCACGGTCCCGCGGACAATGTAATTGACTTCCACCTGTGCGTGCCAATGCGGGCTTGCCATCGGCAACGGCTGGTTATGAAACATCTGCAGGACGTTTGGGAGCCCTTCGACACTGCTTGCACCCGGCTGATAAACCGCCCTTTGACCCACCTTACTTTTCGCCAAGTCGATGTTCCCTTTTTAGGAGACAGAAGCGTACCGGCGGCTAGTTTAAGCGTGTTCTACTGAGGACGGCAATTGAAAAGGGAGGATTTTCAATGCGTTTAAAACTTGCTGGAGCAACGGCACTTGCTGCCCTGCTTGCTTCCGGATCTGCCTTTGCTGAGCAAACCACCATTACCGTATGGAGCTGGAACATCGCCGCGTCGGCGCTGAAGTCGACGGTCGAGGGATTCAACAAGAAAAATCCTGACATCAAGGTCGAGGTTCAAGACATCGGCAACCCAGGGGTTTTCGACAAGATGCTGGCCGCTTGCGCTGCCGGCGGCGATGGGCTGCCCGACGTCATGTCGATCGAAAACCACAAGGCTTCGATCTTCTGGAACCGCTTTCCGGACTGCCTGACCGACCTGACGAAGCTCGGCTACAAGGACGAGCTGAAGAAGCAGTTCCCGGATTTCAAGCGCGCCGAGCTTGAAGTCGGCGATGCCGCCTATGCGATGCCATGGGATTCCGGTCCGGTTACCATGTTCTACCGCCGTGACATGTATGAAAAGGCAGGCGTCGATCCAGCAACGATCAAGACCTGGGATGATTTCATTGCCGCCGGCAAGAAGATCTCCGCCGCCAATCCGGGCGTGATCATGACGCAGGCCGATCTCAACGGCGACACCGAATGGTTCCGCATGCTCGCCAACGAACAGGGCTGCGGTTATTTTTCAGGTGACAGCCAAAGCATCACCGTCAACCAACCGGCTTGCGTCAAGGCGCTGGACAAGGTGAAGGAGATCAAGGACGCCGGCCTGATGAGCGCCGCGAACTGGAACGAGAAAATCCAGGCGAACACGGCAAGCAAGGTGGCGTCGCAGCTCTATGGCGGCTGGTATGAAGGCACGGTCCGCTCCACCTCGCCGGATCTTGCCGGCAAATGGGGCGTCTATCCGATGCCGAGCATGACGGCCGACGGCCCGCATGCAGCCAATCTCGGCGGCTCTTCGCTCGCAATCGCCAGCGGATCAAAGCATAAGGAAGCCGCCTGGAAATTCCTCGAATACACACTTGGCACCAATGAGGGCCAGGTGACGATGCTGAAATCCTTCGGCCTCGTGCCGTCGCTGCTGACGGCGGTCCAGGATCCCTTCGTCAATCAGCCGCAGCCCTATTGGGGCGGGCAAAAGGTCTGGGCCGATATTCTCGCCACTCTGCCGAAAATCCACCCGAGCCCGGGCACCCAGTATTTCAGCGACGCCGATGAAGTCATCAAGGCTGTCCAGACGAAATATCTCGCCGGCGGCTATCCAAACGGCAAGGCTGCGCTCGACGATGCGGCTCAGCAGATCGCTTCGGCGACGGGTCTGCCGATCGCCAAATGAGTGACACCGCCGGGCGTGCCTCCCAAGCCGCGCCCGGCATCCCCGCCGCTCTAGAATCAAAGAAGTAGAGCCTGACGTCGTCCGAAAACCGCCTACACTTTTCGGCGTCACGCTCTTGGGGGCGGCGGGGATGCGATGTCACGCATCATTTTCCTGCGCTAAAGGAGAAGGCTTTCATGCGGTTGCGAAACCGGAGCGCCTATGCGTTCCTTGCACCCTATCTTCTGGTATTCGCCGCTTTCTGGGTCTGGCCGATCGTCGATTCGTTCCTGATTTCGTTCCAGAATACCCGGGTTAATCCCTGGACCTTCAATCTGTCGCTCAATTGGGGGCGGCTGTTCGGCGATCCGGCATTCTACAATGCGCTTGAAAATACGCTGATCATCCTGATCGTTCAGGTGCCGGTCATGATCACGCTCGCCACCGTCATGGCGGTGCTGCTGAATTCGCCGCTGCTGAAGGCGCGTGGCATTTTTCGCTTTGCTTTCTTCGCGCCCGTGGTTGTCGGAGAAGTGGCCTATGCCGCCGTCTTCCGCCTGATGTTCAATGTCGACTTCGGCATCATCAACAAGTTGCTCGGCGGCGCGGGCATAGCGCCGGTGTCGTGGTTTGCCGACTCGCATGCCGCAATGGTACTCATCGTCATCGCCGTCACCTGGCGCTGGGCGGGTTACAACGCCATCATCATCCTTTCGGGGCTGCAGTCGATCCCCGAGGATGTTTACGAGGCCGCGACCCTCGACCGCGTCAGCCGCTTCAAGCAGTTCATTCACATTACCCTGCCGCTCCTGAAGCCGATCATCCTCTTCTGCGTGGTCCTGTCCGTCATCGGCACAATGCAGCTCTTCACCGAACCATATCTGATCACTAATAGAGGAGGCCCAGGCGGCGGCACGGAAACGCTCGGCCTGCTGCTCTATCGCCAGGCTTTCCAGTCCACCAACTTCGGCTACGCCTCTGCGATCGCCTATACGATGGCGGCGCTTGCGGTGGCCATCTCTCTTCTCAATCTCTGGGTGGGGCGCGAACCGAAATGAAATCAAAGTCGAAATCCACTCTGATCCGCTCGATCGCCTTGCACGGCCTGCTGGCGCCGCTCGCCATCATCTGGCTGTTTCCGATCTGGATGATGTTCGTCTTCTCGACCATGCCCGATTACGGCATTTTCAGCCCCGGCATCGTCCTGACGCCGTCGACCGGCTTCATGGACAACTTCCGGAACCTGCAGGCCGACACCAACTTCGTCGGCGCGATGACGATCTCCATCGTCGTTGCCGTCGTCTATACTTGCCTGTCGGTGTTGCTGACGTCGATGGCCGGATGGGCGCTGGCGCGCTACCAGTTCGCCGGCCGTTCGGGTGTCATCGGCATCATCCTCGGCACGATCACGCTGCCCTACTCCGTCGTCATCATTCCGCAATTCATCATGGTGGCGCGCGATTTCGGGCTGGCGAACACGTGGGTTGCGCTGATCGTACCGCCGCTCTTCAACTCGCTCGGCGTGCTCTTCATGCGCCAGGCCTTCTCGATGATGCCGGGCGAACTCTTTGACGCAGCCCGCGTCGAGGGCGTCAAAGAGTGGCAGATCTTCCTGCGCATCGCCTTGCCGCTCGCAAGGCCGACCATGGCGGCGCTCGCCATCATCCTGTTCCTGGCTTCCTGGAACAATTATCTCTGGCCGCTGCTCATCAACTCCCGGCCGGGAATGATGACCGCGCCCGTGGCGCTCGGAACGCTGATCGGCCTCACCAGGGTCTCCTGGGGCGGCATCATGGCCGGTGCCGTGATGCTGACGGCGCCGATCCTCATCATCTTCGTTCTCCTGCAACGCCACTTCATCGCCGGCATTGCCGCCGGCGCAATCAAATAATTCCGGGAGACCCGTATGGCTGAACTGTCTCTTACCAATATCGTCAAACGCTACGGTTCGCTGGAAATCATCCACGGCGCCAATCTCGAGGTGAAGGATGGCGAATTCGTCGTCTTCGTCGGACCGTCCGGATGTGGCAAGTCCACGCTGCTGCGCATGATCGCGGGGCTGGAAGACATTTCCGGCGGCGAACTGAAAATCGGCGGCCGCGTCGTCAACGATGTGGAGCCGGCCGATCGCGGTATCGCCATGGTCTTCCAGTCCTATGCCCTCTATCCGCACCTGACCGTCGAGCAGAACCTCAATTTCGGCCTGCGTATGAACGGCAATCCGAAGGCCGACACCGACCGCCGCGTCAAGCAGGCGGCCGAGATCCTGCAGATATCAGAGCTCATGCAGCGCCGCCCGAAGCAGCTTTCCGGCGGCCAGCGCCAGCGCGTCGCCATCGGCCGCGCCATCGTGCGCGAACCGCAGATATTCCTGTTCGACGAGCCGCTCTCTAACCTCGACGCCGAACTGCGCGTGCAGATGCGCGTGGAAATCTCCCGCCTTCACAAGAAGCTCGGCACGACGATGATCTACGTCACGCACGACCAGACGGAAGCCATGACGCTCGCCGACAAGATCGTCGTGCTGCGCGGCGGCAACATCGAGCAGGTGGGCGCGCCGCTCGATCTCTATGATGATCCGGCCAACCAGTTCGTCGCCGGCTTCGTCGGCTCGCCGAAAATGAACTTCCTGCAGGCCGAGGTCGCGGATAGTCAGCAGGGCCGCATCGCCGTCGTGCTCAAGGGTCAGCGCAACGTTCGCCTGACATTGCCCGTTTCCTCGGCAAAATTGGAAGTCGGCCAGCCGGTGACGCTCGGCATCCGCCCCGAGCATTTCCTCGATGCCGGACGCGGCGATGTGGACATGACTGTCGATGTCGACGTCGCGGAGCATCTCGGCAATACCAGCTACATCTACGCCAACGTCGAAGGCGGCGAGCAGATCGTCATCGAGCGCGAGGAGTCCCGCAACACGGGCAATCGCGACAAGCTCACCGTGGCGCTATCGGCCGCCAAGACATTCCTGTTCGACAGCGCCGGCAACCGATTGCGGTAGGCGCTGCCCTTACTCCCAAGACAGCATGCAGATTTAGGAAAGGATCGTTCCATGACCACTGAGACACCAATCCGCTGGGGCATCATCGGCCCCGGCAGGATCGCACAGACTTTTGCCGACGGTATCGCCCATTCCCGCAGCGGCAAGCTGGTGGCCATCGCCAGCCGCAATCCGGACAAGCCGGGTCTCGGCGACGGTTTCCCGGGCGCGCGCATCGTCAATGGCTATGAAGCCCTGCTCGCCGACAAGGAAATCGACGCCATCTATATTGCCACGCCGCACACCGGCCATGCCGAATGGGCGATCAAGGCGATCCGCGCCGGCAAGCATGTGCTCGTCGAAAAGCCGATCGCGCTCTCGGCCTTCGATGCGGAAGCCATCTACTACGAGGCCAAGAAAGCCGGTGTCTTCGCCGGCGAAGCCTTCATGTATCGCGTCCATCCGCAGACGGCGAAGCTGATCGAGCTCGTCCAGAGCGGCGTGATCGGCAATCTGCGCATCATCCGCACCTCGTTCGGCTTCAATATGGGCAAGGTCAATCCGGAACACCGGCTGTTTGCCAATGACATGGCCGGCGGCGGCATTCTCGATGTCGGCGGCTATCCGGTGTCGATGGCCCGCCTGATCGCCGGCGCGGTCGACGGCAAGCCGTTCCTCGATCCCGAAAAGGTATCGGGCGTCGGCCATCTCGGCCAGACCGGCGTCGACGAATGGGCTTCCGCCGTCCTGAAGTTCCCGAACGACATCATCGCCGAAGTATCCTGCTCGATCATGGCGAACCAGGACAACACGCTGCGCATCATCGGCTCCGAAGGCCGCATCGAGGTTGCCGACTTCTGGTTCGCCTCCGGCCATAAGGGCGGCGTCGGCAAGATCAACGTGATCAAGGGCGGCGAAACCCAGACGAGCGAGGTCAAGGAGGATCGCTGGCTCTATTCCTTCGAAGTCGATGCGGCCGGCGATGCCATCCGCGCCGGACAAAAGGAATTCGCCTATCCCGGCATCAGCTGGGCCGATTCGATCGGCAATCTCAAGGTGCTCGACCAGTGGCGCGCTTCGATCGGCCTCGAGTACGGTGTTGAGAAGGCGGCAAAGCGGACGAAGAACATCGCCGGCGCGACCGTCACCAAGGGCAACAGCGTTCCGAAGCGTAGCATTCCCGGCATCTCCAAGCCGGCATCGCTCGTCACGCTCGGCTTCGAGTTCTTCCCGAATTTCGCAGCCGCTTCGCTGACGCTCGACGCCTTCTATGAAGCCGGCGGCAATGCCTTCGACACGGCCTATGTCTATGGCGGCGGCAAGACGGAGAGCATCTTCGGCGACTGGCACACCAGCCGCAACGTGCCGCGCGAGGAGATCGTGCTGATCGGCAAGGGCGCGCATTCGCCGCTTTGCTATCCGGACGTGATCGCCAAGCAGCTCGACCAGTCCCTTAACCGCCTGAAGACCGACTATGTCGACATCTACTTCATGCACCGCGACAATACCGACGTTCCGGTCGGCGAGTTCGTGGATGCGATGGATGCCGAGGTGAAGGCCGGCCGCATCCGCGGCATCCTCGGCGGCTCGAACTGGACGCGCGCTCGCTTCGATGAGGCAATCGCCTACGCTCAGAAGAACGGCAAGACGGCACCGGCTGCACTTTCCAACAACTTCTCGCTGGCGGAAATGCTCGATCCGATCTGGGCCGGATGCGTCGCTGCCTCCGACGATGAGTGGAAAACGTGGCTCAATGCCAAGCAGATCCCCAACTTCGCCTGGTCGAGCCAGGGCCGCGGTTTCTTCACCGACCGCGCCGGCCGCGACAAGCGCGACGAGGAGGAATTGGTGCGCGTCTGGTATTCCGACCGCAATTTCGGCCGCCGCGACAGGGCGATCGAACTGGCACAGAAGCTCGGCCGCAACCCGATCCACATCGCGCTTGCCTATGTCGTCGCCCAACCCTTCCCTGTGATACCGCTGATCGGCCCGCGCACGATCGCCGAGCTGGAAGACAGCCTTTCGGCGCTCGACATCAAGCTGACGCCGGAGCAGGTGAAGTGGCTCGAAGGCTGAGGCAGGCCTAACGTTCAAAGGCATTATTGACGCAAAAGGCCCATCCGGAAACCGGATGGGCCTTTTGCGTATGCGTCGTTGATAATTGCCAAATGATCAGGCAGCGAAATCGAATGTCTTCGTATCAGCCCCTTCGAGGCGCAGCAGATAGGCCTTGCGCTCGAGACCGCCGGCAAATCCCCGGAGATCGCCTGATAATCCCACCACGCGATGGCAGGGCGCGATGATCGAGATCGGGTTGCGGCCATTGGCGGCGCCGACGGCGCGGATCGCCTTTGCCGAACCGACCTCGCTTGCGATCTGGCTGTAGCAGCGCGTCTCGCCGAAGGGGATGGCGAGCAGAGCCTGCCATACCTTCTGCTGGAACTCCGTTCCGGCAAAATCGAGCGGCAGATCGAAAACCTGTCGTTCGCCGGCGAAATATTCGCGCAGCTGCCGCTCGGTCTCCAACAGCACGGGATGGCTCTCGTCTTCCGCGACGACCAGCAGCGGCACGCGGCCCGGCCGATCATTGTCCCAGAGGATCGCGGCAAGCCCATCATCGCTGCCGACGAGCTTCAGAGCCCCAACTGGCGAGTTCACGATCCGATAGATATATTGCTTCTGCGCATTTTTCGGAGTTTTGGTCATGCCGATATCCTTTCTTTGAATTGCGCTCATGGCATCGGACGAGATTGCCTCAGATGGAGCGCTTATGTCCGTATTGGACCTTAAATGAGCGCTCGCAACCACCCGAAAACGGACGGTGGGCAAGAAAATCCCGGCATTTCCCGGTTCCTGTCCTCAGCTGCAAGATGACGCAGCCTCCATGCGCACGCTTGGGGAATGGGCTGGAATTGTGTAGAATCGCAGAAAGCCAGATCGTCAAGCATGCGGAGCTCGATATGACGGTTCGCCCGCCACGCAATTTCAATTCTTCGCAAACCAAAGACACCGGGCTCGGCATCCTTGAGTATGAGATGCTATCGGAGCGCGCCAGCACACTCGGCCATCATGGCATGAAGGTGGAAGCGGCGCTTGCCGCCTTGCAGGAGGGCGAAGCCAAGGGCAAGGCGGGTGTCGAGCACGAGCGGCTGGTGGATACCGCGGCGCAAGCCGTCTGGGGAATGTTCATCCATCGCGAGATCTGCGGCCTGCGCAACGGCCGCGACGTCATTCAGCGCTATGGCATTCCGAACAAGGTGCTTGCGCGCCTCGGCGCCAGCCCGAGACACCCCTGAATATCAGGATTTCAAGATCGCCTGGAAACGCGGATCGAAGGCGTGGCCGATCGGCTCCGCCGCCGCACCGCGCGCTACAGCCCAAGGGTCGGTCATGCCGAGCTGCAGGCGCGGCAGCAATCGGTCGGGACGATCGGCATTGGAGGGCAGCAGCGGCTGCATGGCGGCAATCAGCCGCGTTGCGAGCGCAATGGGCGCACCGCCGCAGAGGATCACCGTCTGCGGATCGAAGATGGTTTCGATAAGCTGCACGCTCCAGCGCAGGTCGATCGCTGCCCTTTCGATCCAGGCGAGAATATCCGGATCTTCTGCCGCAGCGCGCTTGTCTATCAGCGAATAGAGGTCCGGCGCCATCGGATCGACGCCGAGGTGATCATACAGAGAAGCCAGCGACGCGCGATGCTCAAGCTGGGTCTGTTTTCCGCCAGCCGTCAGCAGCGCCATGCCGATTTCACCGGCATTGCCATGGGCGCCGCTATAGAGCTCGCCGCCGAGGATCAGCCCGGCACCGATACCATAGCCGACATAGAGGCAGACGGCGTGATCGAGCCCATGCGCGGCCCCGACCATGCGCTCGGCGGTCGCACAGGCCGCGGCGTCGTTCTGCAGGGTGACGTTGAGGCCGGTTCCGGCCGACAGCGTTTCCAGCAGCGGAAAGCGCTGCCAGGCACCCATCATCCAAGGATTGTCGGCATCGTCCTGCTCGATGCCGAAGGGACCTGGCATCGCCACGCCGAGACCGACGAGACGTTTCTCCGCCTGCGCCACGCGTTGTTTCAGTTCGCTGCGCACATTCTCCACGAGCTGCAGGACGACAGGCGCCCCGGTGACAGGTCCACCCGCCGGCAGGTTCGCTTCCTTGCGGATCAGCACATTGCCGACGAGATCGACGGCGATGGCGCGGGTGGTGTGCCGGTCGATTTGCAGGCCGATGGCGAAAGCACCTTCCGGCACGAGGCCATAGGGCGTCGAGGGCTGGCCGCGGCCGCGGCGCACCGTTTCCCGCGAGGTGACGAGACCGTCGTTTTCCAGCTCCTCCATGATGTTGGAGACCGTCTGTTTCGTCAGGCGCGTGGCGCGTGCCAGGTCGGCGCGGGAGAGCGCGCCGTTCAGCCTAAGGGCGTCGATGATCACCCGCCGGTTATGGGCGCTGGTGCCCTCGTGGTTCGTTCCGCTCGTAGCCCTGATCGGGCGAATATCATTCATCTGTTTTTGCCTCTTGACAGCAATAGAATATTGAAGAACAAATTAGTCAAGACAATTGACTTAAAAGAAACCACAGAGTTTCATCAGGGAACAGACCGGAACCTTATGGTTCCAAGACGCGCCGATCGATGCTCGGCGGCCAGCCCGGCCAATTGCCTGCTCGACAACCGATGGCGACGCTTCAGCCGCCATTGGAAAAATCGCGTGACTGTCAAAAAAACCGGAGGATGGAATGTTGAAATCATTGAACAAGACATTGCTCGGCGCAGCGCTGATCGGCGTATCCTTCGCCTCGCACGCCTTTGCCGAAACCACGATCAATGCCCTCTTCATGGCGCAGGCTGCCTATAGCGAAGCCGATGTGCGCGCCATGACGGATGCCTTCTCCAAGGCCAATCCGGACGTCAAGGTCAACCTCGAATTCGTTCCTTACGAAGGCCTGCACGACAAGACCGTGCTCGCTCAAGGCTCTGGCGGCGGCTACGACGTCGTGCTCTTCGACGTGATCTGGCCTGCCGAATACGCGACCAACAAGGTTCTGGTCGACGTTTCCTTGCGCATCTCCGACGACACGAAGAAGAGCGTGCTGCCGGGCGCCTGGACGACGGTCCAGTATGAGGGCAAGTCTTATGGCATGCCCTGGATCCTCGATACCAAGTACCTGTTCTACAACAAGGAAATCCTGGAAAAGGCCGGCATCAAGACGCCGCCGAAGACTTGGGACGAGCTGAACGAACAGGCGAAGATCATCAAGGACAAGGGTCTTCTCGCGACACCTATCGCCTGGAGCTGGTCACAGGCGGAAGCGGCGATCTGCGACTATGCCACGCTCGTCAGCGCCTATAAGGGCGACTTCATCAAGGACGGCAAGCCGGACTTCCAGACCGGCGGCGGCCTCGATGCCCTGAAATACATGGTCACCAGCTACAAGTCCGGCCTCACCAACCCGAACTCGAAGGAATTCCTCGAAGAGGACGTCCGCAAGGTCTTCGAAAACGGCGACGCCGCCTTTGCGCTGAACTGGACCTACATGTACAACATGGCCAACGACCCGAAGGACAGCAAAGTCGCGGGCAAGGTCGGCGTCGTTCCGGCTCCGGGCGTTGCCGGCAAGAGCGAGGCTTCCGCAGTCAATGGCTCCATGGGCCTTGGCATCACGTCCGCCAGCAAGCATCCGGACGAAGCCTGGAAGTACATCACTTTCATGACCTCGCAGGCGACGCAGAACCAGTATGCCAAGCTCAGCCTGCCGATCTGGGCGTCGTCCTATAGCGATCCGGCCGTCACCAAGGGCCAGGAAGAACTGATCGCGGCCGCAAAGGTCGGCCTCGCCGCCATGTATCCGCGTCCGACGACGCCGAAGTACCAGGAACTGTCGACCGCACTGCAGCAGGCGATTCAGGAATCGCTGCTCGGCCAGTCTTCTCCGGAAGATGCGTTGAAGTCTGCTGCCGACAATAGCGGTCTCTGATACTCTTGCCGGGCGGTGCCAGTCACCGCCCGCCTCGCTTGATCCTCCATGAAGAATGAAAGAAGGGGCCTGCCATGTCCGGCACCTCTATGACAACTCGCGCCTGGCTTTTGATGCTGCCGCTGCTTGTGGTGATGATCGCAGTCATCGGCTGGCCTCTCGTCGACACGGTCGGCCTTTCTTTCACCGATGCAAAGCTTGTCGGCACCGGCGGCAATTTCGTCGGCATCGACAACTATGCGAAGATGCTGGCGAACTCCAATTTCCAGCGGACCCTGATCACCACGGCCTGGTTCGCGATCATCTCCGTTGCCGCCGAAATGGTGCTCGGTGTACTCGCCGCACTGCTGCTGAACCAGGATTTTAGGGGTCGCGGCGTGCTGCGCGCGCTGATGATCCTGCCCTGGGCGCTGCCGACCGTCGTCAACGCGACGCTCTGGCGGCTGATCTACAATCCCGAATATGGCGCGTTGAACGCAGCCCTCACCCAGCTTGGCCTCATCGACGCCTATCGCTCCTGGCTCGGCGAACCGGGCACGGCGCTGACGGCGCTCATCGTTGCCGACTGCTGGAAGAATTTCCCGCTGGTGGCGCTGATTGCTCTCGCCGCCCTGCAGGCGGTACCGCGCGATATCACCGCCGCCTCGCTGGTCGATGGCGCCGGCCCCTTCAAGCGTTTCCGTTTCGTGATCCTCCCCTATTTGGTCGGGCCGCTGATGGTGGCACTGGTGCTGCGCACAATCGAGGCCTTCAAGGTCTTCGATATCATCTGGGTGATGACCCGCGGCGGCCCGGCAAACAGCACGCGCACGCTGTCGATCCTTGTCTACCAGGAAGCCTTCTCCTTCCAGCGGGCGGGGTCTGGCGCGTCGCTTGCTCTCATCGTCACACTGCTGGTCACGGTGCTTGCCGCGGCCTATGCCGCCCTTGTCCGTAAGACCGCAGGGAGTGCCACCTGATGGAACGCCAGAGCCCGCTTTTCACCTGCTTCATCTACATCTGCGCCATCCTGCTCGCCGTCGTCATCCTGGCGCCGATCGCCTGGCTCTTCATCATGAGCATTTCGCCGGCTGCCGATCTTGCCGCCAAGCCTTTACGCTGGTGGCCGCAGACGGCAGATTTCTCACGCTACAAGGTGCTGCTCTCGACGCTGGAAAACAGCGAGGGCGCCGCCTTCACCTCGTCGCTGCGCAACAGCATCGAAGTAGCAGGCATGGCGACCATCGCGGCAATCGCGCTCGCCATTCCCGCCGGCTGGGCCGTGTCGCGCACGCCGTCCGTCGGGTGGTCGCTCTCCATGGTCATCGCCACCTATATGCTGCCGCCGGTGGCGCTCGCCGTGCCGCTCTATATGGGGCTTGCCTATCTCGGCCTGCTCAACAACGTCTTCGGCCTGGCGCTCGTCTATCTGACGATTCTTGCGCCGTTCACGACCTGGCTGATGAAATCCGGCTTCGATTCCATCCCGAAGGAAATCGAGGCCGCGGCGATGATCGACGGCGCCGGGCTGTTCCAGACGCTGAAGATCATCACGCTGCCGCTTGCCATGCCCGTGATGGCGACTTCGGCGCTCTTCGCCTTCCTGCTTGCCTGGGATGAATTCTTCTATGCGCTGCTCTTTACCTCCGACCAGCGCGCCAAGACCCTCACCGTCGCCATAGCGGATCTCGCCGGCGGTCGTGTCTCGGATTACGGACTGATCGCGACTGCCGGTGTGCTGGCCGCCCTGCCCCCGGTGCTGATCGGCCTTGTCATGCAACGTGCCCTGATCTCGGGGCTGACCAATGGCGGCGTCAAGGGATGAACATGACCGCAGAGAAAACACGCCCCGCCGGCCTTGCCGCCATCGACCGCGAAATGGCTCGCCAGCATGCGGATGCGCTTGCCTCCTTCGAGGCTTCAGCTGATATGGCCGCCAAGGCCGCCGTCTCGCTGAAGCGTACCGGTAAGCTGCTGCTGCTCGGCATGGGCGGCTCGCATGCCGTCAACCGCGCCGTCGAGCCGCTCTATCGTGCAGCGGGCATCGATGCGATCGCCCTGCCGCTCTCCGAACAGCTCGGCCAGCCGCTGTCGCTGGAGGGCCGCACGATCTTCATGACCTCGCAATCCGGCGAAAGCGCCGAGGTCGTGCGCTGGTTCAATGAGACGGGCGGCACCGCGGAGACTTTCGGCCTGACGTTGGAGGGCAGCTCCTTCCTTGCCAAAACCGCGCCTTCTCTCGTCGGCGCGGGCGGCACCGAGCTTGCCTTTGCGGCAACCCGCAGCCTCACCGTCACCTTCGCGCTGCATCTGGCGATCTTCGCCGCACTCGGGCAGGATCCAGCGCCTGCGCTCGCCGTGCTTCGTACGCCTGAAACGCTCGATATCAAGCCGGCGCTTGCGGCCCTCGCCAACGTCGCGACGATCGTCACCTCAGGCCGCCGCCTGCAAGGCGTTGCCGAGGCCTTGGCACTCGGTCTCACCGAACTTTCCCGTCGTCCCTGCTTCTCGCTTGAAGGTGGCCAGCTGCGCCATGGTCCGATGGAAATGCTCGGGTCCTTGGTCGGCGTCATCCTCTTCCGTGGCAATGATGCGACGGCCGGCCTCGTGACGGCCATGGCCGTTTCCGCGCTCGAAACCGGCGCGCCGGTCATCGTCTTCGACGGCTCGGAAAATGGGCCGGTGCCCGGCTGCATCACCCTGCGCTTCAAACCTGAAAGTGGCCTTGCCGCCATCTTCCAGATGCTGCCCGTCGCTCAGTCGCTGATGATCGCCTTTGCCGACGAGCGAGTGGAGAATGCCGGCACGCCGGTGCGCTCCACCAAGATCACTCGGAGCGAATGAATGAAGCCGCTTGCAGTCATCGGCAACGTCAATATCGACCTGATCCTCGGGCCGGCGGCACCATGGCCGAAGGCCGGCACGGAGATCATCGTCGATCACGACGAGCTGCGCGTCGGCGGCCAGGCGGGCAACAGCGCGCTCGCCTGGGAGGGCCTCGGCGTCGATTACGAGATCGCGGCCAATGTCGGCAGCGACCAGTTCGGACGCTGGCTCAGCGAAGCCTTCGGCGCACGCAGCAGCAAGTGGCCCGTCAGGCCGGAGGGCACGACACTCTCGGTCGGCATCACCCATCCCGATGGGGAGCGCACCTTCTTCACGACGCGTGGCCACCTGCCAAGGTTCAATCTCAATGACGTACTTGCGGTTCTCGATGGCGAGAAACTTGCCGGCGGCTATGCGCTGCTCTGCGGCGCCTTCCTCACAGAAGATCTCACGCGGGATTACGATGTCCTGTTCGACTGGGCTGACAAGCACCGGATCACCGTCGCGCTCGACACAGGCTGGCCGCTGGACGGCTGGACTAAAGAGAATTGCGACGCCACGCGGCGCTGGCTTTCCCGCTGCGGCGTGGCACTCATGAACGAGGTCGAGACGACAACCTTAGCCGGCATGGACGATCCGGCCGAAGCCGCTCGCGCGCTCCACGCGCTGATGCCACAAGGCGCCATCTTCGTCGTCAAGCGCGGCCCGGACGGCGCGATCGCCATCAATGCTGACGGCAGGCTCGTTTCGGCTACGGCGCCAAAAGTCACGGTGGTCGATACGATCGGCGCCGGCGATGTCTTCAATGCCAGCTTCCTGGCCGCCCTTGCCCGCGGCGAGCCGACTGCTGCCTGCCTTTCTGCGGGAACCGCGGTCGCGTCCCGCGCCATTTCCACTCTGCCGCGCAGCTACGGCCCGGCCCAAGCATCCGAGGAGGCCGTTCAATGAGCGCGCTCGAAATCCAGAACATCCGCAAGAGCTACGGCGAAGTGGAGACCCTGAAGGGCATCGATATTTCGCTTGAAAGCGGCGAGTTCCTGGTGCTGCTCGGCTCGTCCGGCTGCGGCAAGTCCACGCTTCTGAACATCATCGCCGGGCTTGCCGAGGCGACGAGCGGGGATATCCGCATCGGCGATCGCTCCGTGCTCGGCGTACACCCGAAGGATCGGGATATCGCCATGGTATTCCAGTCCTACGCGCTCTATCCAAACCTCTCGGTTCACCGCAACATCGGCTTTGGCCTGGAAATGCGCAAGGTGCCTGCCGCCGAGCGTGATAAGGCGGTGCGCGAAGCGGCGAAGCTATTGCAGATCGAGCCGCTTTTGGAGCGCAAGCCGAGCCAGCTTTCCGGCGGCCAGCGCCAGCGCGTGGCGATCGGCCGGGCGCTGGTGCGCAAGCCGGAGATCTTCCTCTTCGATGAACCCCTCTCCAATCTCGACGCCAAATTGCGCATGGAGATGCGCACCGAGCTGAAGCGGCTGCACCAGATGCTGAAGACAACCGTGGTCTATGTGACGCACGACCAGATCGAGGCAATGACGCTCGCAACCCGCATCGCCGTGATGCGCGACGGCCGGATCGAGCAGCTCGGCACGCCGGACGAAATCTACAATCATCCGGCAACACTTTACGTCGCGACCTTCGTCGGTGCGCCGCCGATGAACCTTTTGAACGCGACCGCCGACCAGGGTTCGCTCCGCATCGACGGCACCTCGATCACCCTGCCGATGCCGTCGACGAAACCGGCGATCAACCAAGGCCAGGAGGTGGTCATCGGCATCCGGCCGGAAACCCTGCATCTCGATGAGGGCGGCAAGCTCGAAGCCGTCTGCGAAGTGGCGGAATTGACCGGGCCTGAACTGATCGTGACCGCGAAGGCGGGTTCGCAGCGGCTGATGGCCTGCCTGCCGCCTCGCACCGCCATTGCCGAAGGACAGACGTTCAAGCTCGGCTTCGACGCTAGTGCGCTGCATCTCTTCGATCGCGCGACGGGCCAGCGCTGTGAATAGATCTTCGCACCCCGGAAACAGGATCGCTGAGGGTGGTACCGGCAACCACAGCAATCTCCGGTGCCAGCCGTATTAATTTTATTTCCGTAATGTTGCCGCAAGGCGGAGCGCCGAACCTGACAATGCAAACGATCGTCAGGAAAGAGCCGTGTTTCAACTTCAACGCCGCGTGCGATGGCCTTTCGTCGGGCTTCAATTGAGCAATGTCGCTCTGAATTCCAGCCACGCCTTTGCAGCCGTCCTCTATCCCTGGATCATGTACGATCTCACCCGCAGCGTCGTGTGTATGGCGCTGATCGCTTTCGTGAACGGCATGGTTCTTCTGATCGGCATGGTCTTTGGCGGCTATGTGGCGGAGATGCTGGGCACGCGCCACACCGCGCTCATCTCCGCGAAGATCGGCATGCTGGCGTCGCTGATGATCGCGATCCTCTATATGGCGGATTTCCTGCATCCGGGCACCTTCCTACTTCTCAGCTTTGCGGGGTCGATCCTCGACGGTCCGGCGACTGTCGCCACCGAGGCGAAGACGCCGGAAATCGCGCGACTTTCGAGGCTGTCATCAGCCGCCGCAGTTTCCATCGACGATACGATCGATGGCCTCTTGCTGTTGACGGCTTCTGCCGCCAGCGCTTTCATCATTGCCGTCATCGGCCCGAAGGATGCGGCATGGTGGATCGCAATCGGCAATTTTATCGCCATGATGCTGCTGTCTTTCAGCCTGCCGCGGTTCCGGCTGGGGCCGGCGCCGAAGCTTGGCGATATCCTCCGCGCCGGCAGGCGGTTCCGCACTGCAGCCGTGTCTTTGCCATTCGCTCTTTGCGCAAGTGCGGCGCTCGGCTTCTTCATGGTGCTGCAGATTTTCATCGTGCCGGCCGCCCTGCGCCTGCAGGGCGAATCGGTGGCGTGGCTCGGGCTCTTCATTGCAGCATCGGCGACGGGCACGATCATGATGAACCTGCATCTCGCATCGCGCCATGCTTTACCGGCGCCTACGGCTATCGTTTCCAAGGCTCTGCTCGGCCTGGCGCTTTCGATGGGCATTCTATGGATCGAGATTTCGCCGATGACGATGATGGTGGCCGGTCTTGTCGCCGGATTGGCGAACGGCTGGCTTTCGCCCGCCTTCGCCGCGATCCTGCAATTAAAGCCGCCACGCGACTACCGACCCCATGTGATGGGTCTTTCCTATTCGATCGCTCTGCTATTCCTGCCGGTCGAATACATGCTGACGGGCGCTGCGATGGGTCTGACCTCGTTTCGCACGGCCTGCGTCTTTCTGGCATTCTTGCTGTCGCTGGGTGCGGCCGTCGGCGCGGCGTGGTTGGAATTCGTTCATGATGAGGAGCCGCAAGCAGTCGACTAAAACGAAGGATGGGCAGGTAGACTGCGCGCAAGGATGCTAATCGGTCAGGAAGCGAACTTCACGATCGAGATTGGTAGAGACGCCATCGTCAAGGCAACGGACGAAGGTTCTGCATACCCATAACGACGCTCCGACTGCCAGACCTTAACAAATAGTTAAGGAAACAGTAGCAACTATCTAAAAATACTGGATAATTTCTAAATATTTTCAATCCTGCAATGTACTCGCAATTCTCACCGGCAAAATGACCTCCATCTCCTGAATACGACCGGGTTCCCAAGGCGGTCGGTCCCGGAGAGCAGTAGGAACCAATGTCCGGTTCTCCAACGCAACAGAGACCTTGCGAGCGTCGATAATGACGCATGGGTTTCGTATGGAGTTAGCAATGTCACTCAGCGTAAAATCTTTCCTGTTCGCGGCTCTGGCCATAGCGGCCGCAAACAATGCATCAGCCGCCGATCTCGCCACCTATCAGGCCCCTGATGCCTCCGCCTATGACAGGCAGTCGGCCTTTCAGTGGAGCGGCGCCTATTTCGGCGCCCATGGCGGCGTCGCCTCACCGAAGTTCAACCCCTTTGCCAGCGGCAAGGGGCTGACCGGTGGCTTGCAAGCCGGCTACAATTTCCAGGTGGGGCCAGGCATCGTCGGCGCCGAACTGGAAGGCTCCTATCTCGGAAACAACGAACTGCACGTACCGAACGGCAAGGTGGAAGAGCGTTTCCGCGGCGCCGCCAAGGCCAAGGCCGGCCTGACCTTCGACCGCACGCTGGTCTATGGCACCGCGGGTCTGACGATGACGAAATTCGAAGGCGGCAAGGGCGTTTCCACCTCGAGCGGCTGCAAGCAGGGCTATCTTGTCGGCGGCGGCGTCGAACAGGGCTTCGGCGGCGGTCTGTCGGCCAAAATCGAATATAACTATGTCATGACCAACGACGTCTCCACGATGACATCGAGCGGCAAGTCGAAGACCGATCTGCGCGATCACGTCATCAAGGCCGGCCTGAACTATCGCTTCTGATGCCCGGTCTGCCGAGGTCGGCACGCTTTTTTTCAAGCCAGAGCGGGCCTGACGGAGAGCGACGGAGGTGGCTGATCGAACCCCAAATCAGCGCTTTCGCCGCTTTCGATCATGAAAGTCAGCCGCGTTATCCGTACGCAATCGAACCATTCGCTGCCATCGCGCTTCGCACGATCGGCGGTCTCGCAGTTGCCCTAAAGTTGCCGGACAGTCCTGGTGGCAGCGGAACAATGACTGATCCGCCGGAGGATCCGACCACATGAGAAACCAAGCCCCGTGGTTCCATGTCAAAGCCTATGGTTACGGAGTCGGCCGGCCTTGCTGCTGGCAGGGCTGGATGGCGCTTGTTATCTATGCGCTGGTGCTGATGGCCTTTATCTTCGTCGGCGGGCCTAATGCGGATAGTCATCCGATCGGCTACGCCACAGCGATCATCGTCCCGACGGCATCGCTGCTTTTCGTTGCCTGGTGGAAAAGCGATGCCCCATGGCGTTGGCGCTGGGGCAAAATTGACGAACCAGGTCGGGATTGAGTTGGTCCCTAGCTGTCCAGCGGAATCATCCGGCTTCCGCTGGACAGCTAGGGGATTTATTCGCATTCAAGCGAAGGTTGGCGAAAACTGGTTACATACCAATCGGGACCGGAGCCTCGAGTATAGAAGGTGTAGAAACATTCCGTATGCTCGACATAGCCGGGCGTTTCGGTGACTTCGTAACGTTCGCCGCGACGCGTATCCCGGATTTCGCCGCTGGATTGGCCTGACACCACCTGCGTCTTCTGCTTGCGCCATTGATAGGCACGCGCGCCCGGGCCTAGATCATAGACATTATCCGGCGGACCATAGTCTAGCATCACGCTGTTGATCGGCGCGCCAATATAGCTCTTCATGATCTGCGAGGCACATGCCGACAGAATCAGCGGGACTATGAGCGCAGCAATTCCATGGGGGAGCTGCTTCATGCGAATGGCAGGCATCAGAACGTCCTTTGCAACTGGAGAGAGATTGCCGGCAGAGGTACGTCTCATGGATTACGGCAGCATTGCGCTTTCCGGCGTCAGCCGCTTTTGTCTGGCACCCGCTGGTCTAGCATCGCGATTGACGCTGGAGGCTTCGCGCGCTGGATATCTAATCTTTGTGATTGGAAAGGATTGGTTGCGGGGGCAGGATTTGAACCTGCGGCCTTCAGGTTATGAGCCTGACGAGCTACCGGGCTGCTCCACCCCGCGTCACCAGCGTAAACCGCAGAGCGGTTTATCGCGCGTGAGCAAACTCGCAGAGTTTGTCTCACCACAGCAAGTTGGTTTACCAACTTGCGTCATCCGAGCAAATCCGCAGGATTTGTCTCGTGTTAGGCGGGCACCTTTTCGGGGTTAACCCACCTTGAACATCTGTTTTCAGAAGCGACAAAGGCCGCGTTAAGCGGCCTATTGTAACACGGCTTGGCCGTATTTCAGAGTGTGACGAGAAGATTTTGTGACGTATAAACCGCTGAAGCGATTTAGCCTGGAGGCATAAATTGCTTGGCAATTTAGCCCGGAGGCATAAATCGATTTCATCGATTTAGCCTGAGTTGCGTTTGGCAGACCTGGCAGCGACCTACTCTCCCGCGTCTTAAGACGAAGTACCATGGGCGCAGGGGCGTTTCACGGCCGTGTTCGGAAAGGGAACGGGTGCAGCCACCCCGCCATAACCACCAGGTCGGCAAAGCGCAACTTGTTAGTCCATGCGGAACGCATGGACTAACAAGTTGCTCTTTCTGGGCTGATATGCCTTTCCTTCTCGCTCGTCGCTCGAAGGGGACATCAGCCGCCCATACGGAGGCCTGTTGTTCATGCTTATGCATGGACATTTTGAGAAGCTGGATTTTTTTATTTGAACACGTCTTGGATGCTACGCAGAGGCGACTATTGCCTACTGCCTACATCCTATTGCCTCATCAAACTTGTTTGATGAGCACTGGCAATGGGAACGATCAAGCCAATCGAGCTATTAGTACCGGTAAGCTTCATGCGTTGCCGCACTTCCACACCCGGCCTATCAACGTGGTCGTCTTCCACGGCTCTGATAGGGAACACTCGTTTCCAGGTTGGTTTCCCGCTTAGATGCCTTCAGCGGTTATCCATTCCATATATAGCTACCCTGCTATGCCCTTGGCAGGACAACAGGTCCACCAGAGATATGTCCATCCCGGTCCTCTCGTACTAGGGACAGATCCTGTCAATATTCCTACACCCACGGCAGATAGGGACCGAACTGTCTCACGACGTTCTGAACCCAGCTCACGTACCGCTTTAATTGGCGAACAGCCAAACCCTTGGGACCTGCTCCAGCCCCAGGATGCGATGAGCCGACATCGAGGTGCCAAACAACCCCGTCGATATGGACTCTTGGGGGTCATCAGCCTGTTATCCCCGGCGTACCTTTTATCCGTTGAGCGATGGCCCTTCCACACGGGACCACCGGATCACTATGACCGACTTTCGTCTCTGCTCGACTTGTCAGTCTCGCAGTCAGGCGGGCTTATGCCATTGCACTCGACGACCGATTTCCGACCGGTCTGAGCCCACCATCGCGCGCCTCCGTTACTCTTTCGGAGGCGACCGCCCCAGTCAAACTACCCACCATACACTGTCCCGGATCCGGATAACGGACCGCGGTTAGACATCCATGACGATAAGGGTGGTATTTCAAGGATGGCTCCACAAGAACTGGCGTCCCTGCTTCAAAGCCTACCACCTATCCTACACATGCCGACACGAATGCCAGTGTAAAGCTATAGTAAAGGTGCACGGGGTCTTTCCGTCTGACCGCAGGAACCCCGCATCTTCACGGGGAATTCAATTTCACTGAGTCTATGTTGGAGACAGCGGGGAAGTCGTTACGCCATTCGTGCAGGTCGGAACTTACCCGACAAGGAATTTCGCTACCTTAGGACCGTTATAGTTACGGCCGCCGTTTACTGGGGCTTCGATTCAGAGCTTGCACCCCTCCTCTTAACCTTCCAGCACCGGGCAGGCGTCAGACCCTATACGTCGTCTTGCGACTTCGCAGAGCCCTGTGTTTTTGGTAAACAGTCGCTACCCCCTGGTCTGTGCCACCCTCACATGCTTGCGCATATAAGGGTCACGCTTCTTCCGAAGTTACGCGTGCAATTTGCCGAGTTCCTTCAACATAGTTCTCTCAAGCGCCTTGGTATACTCTACCTGACCACCTGTGTCGGTTTCGGGTACGGTCTATACGGTGGAGCTATTTCCTGGAACCGCGTCCCCGCCCACACAATCCAATAAGTGTGAACAAGTTAAGCAATCCGTCACTACCACCAGGCCCACGAATATTAACGTGGTTCCCATCGACTACGCGTGTCCGCCTCGTCTTAGGGGCCGGCTAACCCTGCTCAGATTAACTTTAAGCAGGAACCCTTGGTCTTTCGGCGAGAGGGTCTCTCACCCTCTTTATCGTTACTCATGTCAACATTCGCACTTCCGATACCTCCAGGGCCCCTCACGGGTACCCCTTCATCAGCTTACGGAACGCTCCGCTACCACTCCTCAAAGAGGAATCCTCAGCTTCGGTGCATGGCTTCAGCCCCGTTACATTTTCGGCGCAAAGACCCTTGACTAGACCAGTGAGCTGTTACGCTTTCTTTAAATGATGGCTGCTTCTAAGCCAACATCCTGGTTGTTTTGGGATCCTCACATCCTTTCCCACTTAGCCATGACTTGGGGACCTTAGCTGGAGGTTAGGGTTGTTGCCCTTTTCACGACGGACGTTAGCACCCGCCGTGTGTCTGCCTGATAGTACTCCCCGGTATTCGGAGTTTGGTTAGGATCAGTAAGACGGTGAGTCCCCATAGCCCATCCAGTGCTCTACCCCCGGGGGTATTCGTCAGACGCTCTACCT
>NC_020059.1:0-67500 GCF_000330885.1 Rhizobium tropici CIAT 899 | reverse complement strand
GCCGCTTCGGGCCGGAGACGATGATCGCGCCGCTCTACGGCAATCTCAGTCAGAAGGAGCAGGATGCGGCAATTCAGCCAGCGCTGCAGGGCACGCGCAAGATCGTGCTCGCCACATCGATCGCCGAAACTTCCATAACCATAGACGGCGTGCGTATCGTCATCGACAGTGGTCTGCAGCGCCTACCTGTTTTCGAGGCTTCGACTGGCATCACGCGGCTCGAAACGGTGCGCGTCTCTCGCGCCTCGGCCGATCAGCGCGCCGGCCGCGCCGGGCGAACCGAGCCGGGTATCGCCATTCGCTTGTGGCATCCGGGCCAGACGGCGGCGCTTCCGGCCTTTACGCCACCGCAGATACTTTCGAGCGACCTTTCCGGCCTCGCGCTCGATCTCGCTCATTGGGGCGTGCAGGATCCGGCAACGCTTTCTTTCGTCGACCAGCCGCCGGCAACGACACTCGCCGAGGCGCGGACCCTCCTGCGGCAGCTCGGTGCGCTCGACGCGGAAAACGGGCTGACGGCGCGCGGCCGACTTATGCGCGAGCTCGCCCTACCTCCGCGACTTGCGGCCATGGTTATTTCCGCTGGCGAATTCGGCCAGGCGCGCGAGGCGGCGCTGCTTGCCGTGCTGCTGACGGAACAGGGGCTTGGCGGCCAGGGCATCGATCTGGAAGATCGGTTGCGGCGCTTCAAGGCGGAAAAGGGCGAGCGGGCCGAGGCGGCGCGCCGGCTGGCCGGACGTCTCGCGCAGGCCGCCGGCAGCAATGGCGGTTCCGCCGCTTCCATTCCATCGCTTGCCGGTGCGCTGCTGCTGCACGCCTTTCCCGATCGAATCGCGCTGCAGCGCGGCGGGCGGGGGCGATTCGTCATGGCCAATGGGCGCGGCGCGGAACTGGCGGAGACCGAGCGGCTGGCGGGATCGCAGATGCTTGTCATTGCCGACCTCACCGGCCGTGCGGCGCAGGCGCGTATTCTTGCTGCGGCGGAGATTTCCCGCGCCGATGTCGAAGAGCATTTGCCGGGCGAAATCCGCACCGAAGATCAAAGCTTTTTCGATAAAGCGAGCCGACAGGTGCGGGCGCGGCGGGCGACAAGGCTCGGCGCCATCATCTTCGAGGAAACGCCCCTGCCCCGCCCCTCCGGTGAACAGGCGGCCAAAGCGCTGGCCGAAGGTATTCGCGAACTCGGCATTGACGTCCTGCCTTTCTCCAAGGAATCGATGCAGCTGCGGGACAGGATCGGCTTCTTATACAGGACTGTCGGCGAGCCCTGGCCCGATATGAGCGACGAGGCGCTGCTTGGCCGACTCGACGAATGGTTCACCCCGTTTCAAAGCGATGTGCGCGGCCTCTCCGATATCTCGGCCGGCGGACTCTCCAATGGACTGATGTCGCTGGTGCCGCACGAGTTGCAGCGCGATCTCGCCCGAATGGCGCCGACGCATTTCGAGGCACCCACCGGTCAGCGCCATCCCATACAATATGACGGCGAGGAGCCGCTGCTCACCATCCGCGTGCAGGAGCTGTTCGGGCTGAAGCAGCATCCGACCATCGGCGGCGGCAGATTGCCGCTGGTGCTGGAATTGACATCGCCGGCACATCGCCCGATCCAGACGACGCGCGACCTGCCGGGCTTCTGGGCGGGATCCTGGAAGGAGGTCCGCGCCGACATGCGCGGCCGCTACCCCAGGCATCCATGGCCGGAAGATCCGGCCGAGGCCTTGCCGACGACACGCGCCAAGCCAAGAGGGACCTGACGATGGCACGCTTCTTCCGGGGACTGGAAAAACTCTCCGAAGCCGAAATGAAGGCACAGGAGGGCCACCATACCAGCCGGCGGCTAAGGCTGCAGACACTGGTGCGCCTGCGCTGGCTGGCAGTCGGCGGCCAGACGGTGACGGTGATGATCGTCGCCTTCTGGCTGAAATTTCCAATGCCGCTCCTGCCGTGCTGCGTGCTGATCGCCTGCCTTGCCTGGATCAACTTCTTCCTGACGCTGCGCTATCCGCCGACACACCGGCTGGAACCGCCGGCGGCTTTCGCGCTGCTCAGTCTCGATCTTCTGCAGCTCTGCGGGCTGCTGCTGATCACCGGCGGGCTTGCCAACCCTTTCTCTGTGCTGGTCTGCGTGCCCGTCATCATCTCCTTCGCCTCGCAGCCGATCCGCTACAGCATGCCGCTGATCGGACTTGCGATGATCTGCATTAGCGGCCTCGCCTTCTCGCCCTTCCCGCTCCCCTGGTACGAGGGTGTTGCCGTCAACGTGCACAGCGTGATGCAGCTCGGCGTCTGGTGTTCCATCGCCTCCACCATGGCCTTTGCCGCCTTCTATGCCTATCGCGTCTCCATGGAGGCTTCGCAGCTTGCAGACGCGCTCTCTGCAACCGAACTGGTGCTGCAGCGGGAAAAGCATCTGTCGCAGCTCGACGGGCTAGCGGCAGCGGCCGCACACGAACTCGGCACGCCGCTTGCGACGATCAGCGTCGTCGCCAAGGAGATGGAACGCGAGCTCAGAGAAGACGACCGGTTCCGCGAGGACGTGGCGCTGCTGCGCAGCCAGAGCGAGCGTTGCCGCGACATCCTGCGGCGGCTGACGACACTCTCTTCCGAGGATGAGGCGCATATGCGGCGGCTGACGCTATCCTCGATGATGGAAGAGATCATCGCGCCGCACCGCGAATTCGGAATCAACCTGGAACTCATCGAAAGGAGTCCCCGCTCCGGCGAGCCTGTTCTATCACGCAATGCCGGCATCATGTACGGCCTTGGCAACCTCATCGAAAATGCGGTCGACTACGCCCGCAAGACTGTGACCGTCACGGTGGAATACACCGCCGAAACTCTGACCATTATCATCGAGGACGACGGCGGCGGGTACTCGCCGGAAATACTGGCGCGGATCGGCGAACCTTATGTCACCTCCCGCCAGCGCGACGACACGGCAGGCGGCCTGGGGCTCGGGCTCTTCATCGCCAAGACGCTGCTCGAGCGCTCTGGCGCCACACTTTCGTTCGGTAATCGCGATGCGGAGACGCCGGGAGCGCGCGTCCGCGTCGAATGGCCGCGCGTATTAATCGACAGTAATTCGACAAAATGATTTTCGCGGCTTAAAACTGCCATCGTCAAAATCGGTTGAATATGCAGGCGGATGGTCGCCGGGATAGAAGATAAAATGACGGATAAGGAAAGCGTGGCCCCGCAAGCAGGGGCCAAGGATGCCGAGGCCCATATCGGCCCGGATGCCACATTGCTGATCGTCGATGACGACGGTCCCTTTCTGCGCCGGCTGGCGCGGGCAATGGAGACACGCGGCTTTGCAGTCGAGACGGCGGAATCCGTCGCGGAAGGCGTTGCCAAATCCAAGGCGACCCCGCCGAAATATGCCGTGGTCGACCTTCGCCTCGGCGATGGCAACGGGCTCGATGTGATCGAAGCCATCCGCCAGCGGCGGGACGACACGCATATTGTGGTGCTGACGGGCTACGGCAACATCGCGACGGCAGTGACCGCCGTCAAGCTCGGCGCGCTCGACTATCTCGCCAAGCCCGCCGATGCCGACGACGTCTATGCCGCCCTGACGCAGCGCCCCGGCGAAAAGGCTGAAGTGCCCGAAAATCCGATGTCGGCGGACCGCGTGCGCTGGGAGCATATTCAGCGCGTCTATGAAATGTGTGAGCGCAATGTTTCGGAGACGGCCCGGCGCCTCAACATGCATCGCCGCACCTTGCAGCGGATCCTTGCCAAGCGGGCGCCGAAATAGAGCGCACTTTTGTTTCGGGAGAAGGACGCTGTAAGCGCGAGTTACAAAAAACGCTCGAAGCTAAAGCTTCTCGCCCTCCTCATCCGTCCCTTGGGCACCTTCTGCCCGAGGGGAGAAGGCAAAATCTTTACCCGTTGCCCACTCGGCCAGCATTAGGCGCTGGGCTGCGGCGCGGGAGAAGTTGAGCGTTACCGATTTGCGTGTCGCCGGCGGCAGGCGATGCTCCGGCGCCTCGCGGATCATATGGGCGCCATAACCATCTGACAGAAAGAGCCCGCAATCCTCCGGAAAAATATCCAGCGGCACGTCCTTATGCGTCGCGAAGAACATCCGGTCGCAATGCTGCCGGTATTCGGGCCATTTGCGGTCGACACGGAAATCCTCGATCGAGGTCTTGATCTCGATGATCCAGATCTCGCCCTTCTCCGAAAGGCTGATGAGATCGGCGCGGCGACCGCTCGCGAGCGGCAACTCGGGTAGCACGGCGTGGCGCATGTCGTGCAGTAATAGTTGCACGCCCTTGCGTACAAGCATGGCCCGTTCCGACTGCCGGCCATCTATTAACGGATTGTTATTGTAAACGTTCAAAATCGTCATGAATTGTCTCGGGAACAGGCCTGGCGTTGTTGCAAAAAAACCATGTCCTTCTAATTTGCGCGCCGGCGCTATTTTTGTAGGGCCAGAGCAGCTTGCAAAGCCAAGTTTAATGGAAAATAAACTTTAGACAAAGATGGTTGATAGCCATCCGTTTCCCGCCACGAAAATTCAAGAGACTTCCATGCGCATCCGTAATGCTATGACCGCACTCGGCCTTGTCGCAATGCTCGCATCGGCTGGCTATGCCACCGCCGCCGCAGCAGCGCCGGCCGCTACCGCAAATTCGGCTACCGAGACCATCAAGACGTTCGATGGCGATTATGGTGTGACGACCGACAACGGCTTTCAGCTGCCGGCGATCCCGATCCAGAAGGTGAAGCCGCAGTTCCGCCGTCAGATCGTCGAATACAAGACGGATGAGGCCGAAGGCACGATCATCGTCAACACGCGCGAGCGTCACCTCTATTACATCCTCGGCAATGGCGAAGCGATGCGCTACGGCATCGGCGTCGGCAAGCAGGGCTTCTCCTGGTCCGGCACTGCATACGTAGCCTGGAAGCAGGAATGGCCGAATTGGCATCCGCCGAAGGAAATGGCTGTCCGCCGTCCGGAAATCGCCAAGTATGTCGATGGCGGCATGAACCCGGGCCTGTCGAACCCGCTCGGTGCGCGCGCCATGTATCTCTACAACGAAAAGGGCCAGGACACGCTGTTCCGCCTGCACGGCACGCCGGAATGGGCTTCGATCGGCACCGCCGCCTCCTCCGGCTGCATCCGCCTGATCAATCAGGACGTAATCGATCTCTACAGCCGCGTTCTTCCGGGCCGCAGCACCAAGGTTGTCGTGGTCCAGTAATCACTGGACATTCGGATTGAAAAAGGCCGCCGGATCGGTATCCGGCGGCCTTTTTATTTGGGGCTGGCAGCCGTCCCTCCTTCTCCCCGCGGGGAGAAGGTGCCCGAAGGGCGGATGAGGGGGAATGCAGCAAAGAAATAGTTCGTTGGAAGCAGGAGCATTTCTTTTTCGCGGCAACGCCCCCTCACCCTGCCCTCTCCGCTCAGGGCGAGGGAAACCTGCCGGGGCTCCGCCGCGAGACATTAAAATGGATTATAACCCCGCCTGCTTTGCCTTCAGTTCGATGCGGCGGCGATGCAGGACCGGTTCGGTATAGCCGTTCGGCTGCTCGCGTCCCTTGAGGACGAGATCGAGGGCGGCCTGGAAGGCGACGGAGCCGTCGAAATTGCCGGCCATGGGAATATAATTGGGATCGTCGGCATTCTGCTGGTCAACCACGGCGGCCATACGCTTCATCGTTTCGACAATCTGCGCTTGGCTGATGACCTTGTGATGCAGCCAGTTCGCCATATGCTGCGCTGAGATACGCAGGGTGGCTCGGTCTTCCATCAGGCCGACATTGTTGATGTCAGGCACCTTGGAGCAGCCTACGCCCTGATCCACCCAGCGCACGACATAGCCGAGAATGCCCTGGCTGTTATTGTCGATCTCGCGCTGGATTTCCTCCGGCGTCCAGTTCGGCCGCGAGGCGACGGGCACGGAGAGGATGTCGGAAAGCTTGGCGCGGGCGCGGCTCTTCAGGCTCTTCTGGACGTCGGCAACGTTGACACGATGGTAATGGGTGGCGTGCAGCGTGGCGGCGGTCGGGGACGGCACCCAGGCGGTATTGGCGCCGGCCTTGGGATGGGCGATCTTCTGCTCGAGCATGGCCGCCATCAGGTCCGGCATGGCCCACATGCCCTTGCCGATCTGGGCATGGCCGGAAAGGCCGCATTCGAGGCCGACATCGACATTCCAGTTCTCATAGGCGCCGATCCAGGCCGCCTGCTTCATATCGCCCTTGCGGATCATCGGGCCGGCTTCCATCGAGCTATGGATTTCATCACCGGTGCGATCGAGGAAGCCGGTGTTGATGAAGACGACGCGTTCGCGGGCGGCGCGAATGGCTTCCTTGAGGTTGACCGTCGTGCGACGCTCCTCGTCCATGATGCCCATCTTGATGGTGTTGCGCGGCATCCCAAGCAGGTCCTCGACTTGCGAGAAGATATCCACCGCGAAGGCGACTTCTTCGGGACCGTGCATCTTCGGCTTGACGACATACATCGAGCCGGTGCGGGAATTCTTGCGGCGGCCGTTCGGGCCGATATCGTAGAGCGCGATCAGGCCGGTGATGGCAGCGTCCATGATGCCCTCAGGCACCTCGTTGCCGTCACGGTCGAGGATGGCTGGATTGGTCATCAGGTGGCCGACATTGCGGACCAGCATGAGGGAACGGCAATGCAGATCGAAGGTGCTGCCATCCGGTGCCGTATAGACGACATCAGGATTGAGCCGGCGCGTGAAGGTCTTGTCACCCTTGACGACTTCCTCTGTCAGATCGCCCTTCATCAGGCCGAGCCAGTTGCGGTAAACTTCGGCCTTGTCCTCGGCATCGACGGCTGCGATCGAATCCTCGCAGTCCATGATCGTCGTGATTGCCGATTCCAGGCGGACATCGGAAATGCCGGCCGGGTCGGACTTGCCGATGGCCGTGGTTGTGTCGATGACGATTTCGATATGGATGCCGTTCTGCTGCAGCAGGATATGAGTGGGGGTAGTGGCATCGCCGAGATAGCCGGCGAAATGGCTGCCGTCGGCAAGCTTTACCGCACCGCCATCAGTCGTAACCGCTAAGGCGCCATCCTTCACGGCAAGGCCGGTGACATCCTTCCAGCTGGCACCGGTAAGTGGCACGGCGGAATCCAGGAAATCACGAACCCAGGCGATGACCTTCTCGCCGCGCTTGGGGTTATAACCCCTACCCTTTTCGGCGCCATCGGTCTCCGGAATGGCATCGGTGCCGTAGAGGGCATCGTAGAGCGATCCCCAGCGGGCATTGGCCGCATTCAGGGCATAGCGGGCATTCATGACGGGAACGACGAGCTGCGGGCCGGCGGTCTCTGAGATTTCCGGGTCGACATTGGCGGTCGAGATCGTGAAGGCCGGGCCTTCGGGCACGATATAGCCGATCTCGCGCAGGAAGGCTTCGTAGGCAGCAAGATCGACAGGGGCGCCGTTCTTGCGGTACCAGTCATCAAGTGCTTCCTGCATGCGGTCGCGCTTGGCGAGAAGCTCGCGGTTCCTTGGCGCGAGATCGTGGACGATCTTGGAAAAGCCGGCGAAGAAGGCCTCCGCATCCGCGCCCGAACCCGGTAGCGCCTCCTTGACGAGGAAATCGTAGAGGACCTGTTCGATCTGAAGCCCGTGTTTTTCAATGCGGCTCATGCCATATACTCCTCAAGGCCGTTCCACGGCTCAATTTTTACATGTTGCCACTTTGCTCACGGTTTCACTTCTGTCAATTTGGCAATAGTTCGAAAGATTTATGCCACTCGGGAAATAATTAGTCCGCAGCGATACGGGGACGGCCCGTAGCGGTCGCCACGAACCGGGCCTCGATCAGCTTGCGACTGCCTTCCACCTCGGGCGCATCCACCTGCTCGTCCACCGCAACCACCAGATCCACGGCACCGTTCAGCCTTGCCTGCGCCATTGCCGCCTCGACGGCGCGCGAGCGGGCATCGGCGAAGCTCCGATCCTCGTCGGTGAAGCGCAGACTTTCGCCGGCGCCGTTCAGCACATAGATGCCATCCTCCGGCATTGTGACGAAAACGGTGACGCTGGTGCGGACCTGACCGACGACGGCACCGACGGCATTCGCCACATCCGAATCGCCGGGAATGGCGTTCTCGGTCGCCAGCATCTCGGCAATGGCGGGATAATAGACCGGAGCGGAAGCACCGAGGCCGACAAGCGGCCGATCGAGCGAAATGGCAAAGCGGGCAATCCCCGGCGCACGGCGAAGGGCGCGATCGATGGAAATGGATTTCGCGGGATCCAGATCGGCCACGCCATCTTCGGCAAGGCAGGCGGCGAGAATGACATCGGCCGACTGACGGGTGAGGCGATCGACGATCTTCTGCGCCAATTCCTCGACAGATTCAGCGATGAGACGTCCCGAACCATCCTTCAGCCGCATCGCCAGCGCAAGCCCACGGCGGGCAGCCTCTGCATTCCACTGGTTTTGCCGGCCGAGCACGTGCATGGCATCGGAAGGCGTCAGGCCGCCCAGATGGACGAGGCCGCGCGCCACCAGTCGGTCCAAAGTTGCCTTCTGCGATGTCATCGTCAGAAGCTTATCGAGCGCAATGGGAACGGCGCCGATTCGATCGAACAACGCCTGCTCCGGGCCGCTGAGGCCGCTTGCCAGATGATCCGGCACGCCGGTGCGCAGCGCAAAGCGGCCGGCATTGCGGGCGAGATGCGTCGCCCGCAGCTGCTGCTCCAGGACGTTCAAGACGGCATCGCCATGCATGTGAGCGGCGAGGCTCAGCGGCAACAAGCGGCGCGGGCCGAGTTCGAAGGCGGCGACGAGGCCGCGGTCGTTGATCTTCACTTCGGAATCGCCGCCAAGGCCATAAGTGCGCATGGCAACGGCCTCGACCATGGTGCGATAGCCTCCGACCACGGCACCATCGGCATCGAGACGCGGCCTACCATCCTCCATGACGGCGACGTCGGTGGTGGTGCCGCCGATATCGGAAACGACGGCATTGTCGAGGCCGGTGAGATAGCGCGCGCCGACGAGGCTTGCCGCCGGACCCGAGAGGATCGTCTCGATCGGCCGCAGCTTGGCTTCATCGGCCGAAATCAAGGCGCCATCGCCGCGTACCACCATCATCGGTGCCGAAATGCCGCGTGTCGCCAAAAAACCTTCGCAGGCGCCGACGAGGCGATCGATCATCGAGACGAGTCGGGCATTGAGCAGCGTCGTCAGGGCGCGGCGCGGTCCGCCCAATTTGGAAGAGAGCTCATGGCTGCAGGTGACCGGCAGATGTGAGATTTCGCGGATGCAATCGCGCACCCTGATTTCATGAGCCGGATTCCGCACGGCGAAATAGCCGGCGACGGCAAAGGACGACACAGACTTCGCCAGCTCCGGCAAGGCCTCCTGCAACGCTGCCAGATCGAGCGGGTTTTCATTGCCGTGAACATTGTGGCCGCCGGGGAGGAACAGCACAGGATCGGAGCCCAACGCTTCCGCAAGGCCATCACGCTTGAGATCCTCGGGGCCGAAACCGATCATGACCAGCCCGGCGCGGCCGCCCTGCCCTTCGACAAGCGCATTGGTGGCGAGCGTCGTCGACAGCGAGACGAGGCCGATGGCTGAGACGGGGATCTTGGCCGTGGCAATCACGGCATCGACAGCGCCGGCAATGCCGACGGCAAGATCATGCCGCGTGGTCAGCGATTTCGCCTTGGCGATCACGCCATCGGTTTCATGGAAGAGAACGGCATCGGTGTAGGTTCCACCCGTATCGATGCCGAGCAGGAAATGAGACGTCACGCTGATATAAAACCTCTGAACCGGGTAATGACTATGAACTTTCACAACGCCAATGAAGACATGAGCGACGCGGCGAACGCAGAGCCTATCTCGCCCTTGGCGGGCGAGAAAGCAATTTCATTGGTTTAGGCTGTTCTTTACTTACTGTCGGCGGTGTGTTCCTGGAGGCTGCGCACCCCCCTCTGTCGCTATCGCGACATCTCCCCCACAAGGGGGGAGATTGGTAACCTGCAGCGCCCACTCGCCTAGAGCAAACATCGACCTTGTTGAAATCGCAGCTTGCCATTTTGTGGATAACGAGCGTCAAACTCCCAACAATCTCCCTCCTTGTGGGGGAGATGTCGCGAAAGCGACAGAGGGGGTAATGAAGGTGCGTCATATTCGAGGCTACTACGGTCTCCCCGCCCACTATCGCCTTGTCACCCGCATCGGCAGACCGCCGCGCGGCTGGGTCGTCAGCTTCTGCACCGGCCAGGGATCGGTCTCGTCAGTCGTATCGAAGCGGAAGCGGCGCATCATGACGGCGAGGGCAATGACCGCCTCCTGAAGCGCGAAAGTCGCGCCGATGCAGACGCGCGGACCGGCGCCGAAGGGGAGATACTGGAAGCGATTGATCTTCGCCCGGTTTTCCGGAAGAAAGCGCTCGGGCATGAAGGCGCGCGGCTTTTCCCAGTAGAGTTCATGGCGATGCAGCGTCCAGGGCATAATCAGGACCGTGATCCCCTTCTCTATCGTCACCCGCTCGCCCTTGGCGCTTGTCCATTCGTCATCAGCGATGGCGGCGCGATTGATCGACGGTGCCGGCGGATAGAGGCGCATCGCCTCCTCGAAGGCGGCGCGGACATGCGGCATCAGGTCGAGCCAGGCGACCGGCTTCGCATCGGTTGCGAGCACCCGGTCGATTTCCTCTTCCATGGCATCGCGAATATGCGGGCTGTTGGCGACGCAATAGAGCGTCCAGGCCAGCGCGCGGGCCGTCGTCTCGTGACCGGCGCCGATGAAAGTGAGGATATTGTCCTCGATCTCCTCCATGGTCAGTCCATCCGGACCGGCCTTTTCGAGCAGCAGCGTCAGGAAATCATCCGGCGCGCTGGCGCGATCCCGGCGCATCTTGTCCAGCCGCTGATCCATGGTGGTGCGGACGATGCCGCGGAACTTGTCGAGCACGCGCTGGCCGCCGATGCGGGTGATGCGCGGCACCCAGGCAGGGGCGCGCAAAAGATCCATCGGATCGACCCGGCCCATGCGATGCAGGAGCTCATTGACCTCATCGGCGAAATGCTCGCCTTCGGTGAGTATCTCGCCGGAAAACAGGGTCTCTGCCAGGATGGCGAAGGTCAATTCGGTCATGTCGGTGGCAATATCGAACACGGCGCCCTCCGCGCCGATGTCCTCGTATTTCTGCAGATATTCCAGGCTCTGGCTCAGCATCTGGCCGGCGAAGCCCTGTGCGTGACGTGGCGTGAACACCGGTGCCACAGCCTTGCGCGAGCGCTTCCAGACCGGCCCTTCCGCCGTCAGCAGGCCATCGCGCAGTATCGGGCGGAGCACGAGCTGGCGGATATCGGCCATGCGATAATTGGCGGCATTGTCGACCAGGACATGCTTGATCAGGCCGGGATCGTTGACGATCAGCGTCCGCTCGTTGAAGAACTTGGTCTTGATCCAGGGCAGCGTATAGGAAGGCTCGCCCCAGAGTTCCAGCGGATTGCGCAGGATCGTGCGGATGATCGTCAAGCGCGACGGCGGCACGGTGCGCGGGATAGGCGCCGGCGGGGAGAAGGCTTCCGGAATCATATCCATGGATCAACACTCCTCGAAACCAGACTTTGCTAGAACGAGTGCAGCTGGAGCTGCGCACCCGTCCGATATGGGGAATGCCGCCCACCAAATCCAGGCGATAAACGTCGCGTTACGCGCTTATAAAAGCGACTTCAGGTCGCTCAGTTTATCATTGATGAGCCAGCCGTAGTAATTTTCTTCCGGCCAGACCGGCTGCGAAGAGCCACGGTTCTTGGCGGCGAGAGCGGCGGCGCGCTTGCGGGAATTGCCGAGATTGTAGAGCGTCGCGGTGATGCCGGGATTGCCTGAGATATCCATGCCGGCGATCGAGCGGTAGTCGTCAATCGACTTGCGGATCGAGGCCGCGACGAAGGCGAGCGACAGGTCCGGGTCCATGATCGCCTTGTAGACGCCGCCCGCATCCTTCTCGCTGAGCTTCGGGATGCCCGAGGTGCGGCTGACGAGATCCGATAGCTCAAGGGCCGTCAGCGGATTGACCTGGCCGAGGCCAAAAGTCTGACCGGCATAGAAGGGCTGGAAGAAGACCGCGCTGAAGCGATTGTCGGGATAGGATGTGCCGCCGACGGTCTTGCCGCGGAAGTCGTCTTCCCAGACATCCTCTCGGCAGGTCCAGAGGCTGTAGGAATCACCCTTGCCCTTGCAGGCATCGAATTGCGGCCGCGCAACGAAATCGTCGACGTTCTCGCCATTATAGGCGAAGCGGAAGCTCTGGCCGGCATAGGACGCCGCCTTGACGTAGTAAGACTGCAGACCGTCATAGGCGTCGACATTGTAGGTATGCTCGCCGACCAGCGCGCCGATAATATGGATCGGATCGATGCCATAGGCCCGCGCCGTCGACTTGATCTTCGACATCAGCTTCGTATCGGTCGCCAGAAGCTCGCGGACCTTCTGATACTTGCGGTCGAAGGTAGAATTCGTGCCGCGCGTGCGCCGGACCGAAGCGCCGGGAACCGGCGGCTGCTCGGCATTGCGGTTGCCCGGAGGCACCGAGGTCGCCGCATCGGCGTATGCGGGAAGCCAGGAGAAGCTGACAACCGCCAGAAGAAGAGTGATCAGTATGCGCCGCAAGATGGCCGTCCTGTCGAAGTTTCAACCCATGTTTCCGTGCCGGTCCCTGACGGATAATCTTGGCCGAATAAAGCCATACGACACAAAGAAACGGGCCCCTAACTAAAAAGTTAACGGCCCGCTGTCGAGTGTTTACTATTTTAAATCGCGTCCGACCGCTTGCTTAGAGGATGAAGCGGGAGAGGTCGGTGTTGGTGGCGAGATCGCCGACATGCTCGCGGACATAGGCGGCATCGATGGTCACCGATACGCCGGCACGGTCCGAGGCATTATAGGAGATTTCATCGAGCACGCGTTCCATCACCGTCTGCAGACGGCGTGCGCCGATGTTCTCCACGGTGGAATTCAGGTGCACGGCGACATCGGCAAGTGCGTCGATCGCGTCGTCGGTGAAATCAAGCTTCAGGTCTTCCGTTTCCATCAGCGCCTTGTACTGGCGGATGAGGCTGGCTTCCGGCTCGGTCAGGATGCGGCGGAAGTCTTCCTTGGTCAGCGGCTTCAGCTCGACGCGGATCGGCAGGCGACCCTGCAATTCCGGCAGCAAATCCGAAGGCTTCGACACATGGAAGGCGCCCGAGGCGATGAAGAGGATATGGTCTGTCTTCACTGGACCATACTTCGTCGAAACCGTCGTGCCTTCGACCAGCGGCAGCAGATCGCGCTGCACGCCTTCGCGGGAGACACCGGCACCCATGCCGCCATCGCGGGCGGCGATCTTGTCGATCTCGTCGAGGAAGACGATGCCGTCATTCTCGGCCGACTGCACGGCTTCGCGCTGGATCGCCTCGTTGTCGATCAGCTTGTCGGATTCGTCGCGGACCAGTTCCTTGTAGGAATCCTTGACTGTCGTGCGCACCTTCTTGGTGCGGCCGCCCATGGCCTTGCCGAACATTTCGGAGAGGTTGAGCACGCCGATATTGGCGCCGGGCATGCCGGGGATCTCGAAACCGCCGGGCATGCCGGAGCCGGTGTCGGCCACTTCGATGTCGATTTCCTTATCGTCGAGCTGGCCGTCGCGCAGCTTCTTGCGGAAGCTGTCGCGCGTCGCCGGCGATGCGGTTGCGCCAACCAACGCGTCAAGCACACGCTCTTCGGCGCTCATATGCGCCTTGGCCTGCACCTCGGCGCGCTTCTTTTCGCGCACCAGGCCGATGCCGACTTCGACCAGGTCGCGGACGATCTGCTCGACGTCACGGCCGACATAGCCGACCTCGGTGAACTTGGTGGCTTCGACCTTGATGAAGGGCGCGCCGGCGAGTTTGGCGAGACGACGGGAAATCTCCGTCTTGCCGACGCCGGTCGGGCCGATCATCAGGATGTTCTTGGGCATGACTTCGTCGCGCAGATCGGGCTCGAGCTGCTGGCGGCGCCAGCGGTTGCGCAGGGCAATCGCCACGGCGCGCTTGGCCTCATGCTGGCCGACAATATAACGGTCGAGCTCGGAAACGATCTCGCGGGGGGAAAAAGTGGTCATTTCGCATGTTCCCTATCAGGGCTAGAAACAATCAAGAGAGGAAATTAGACTTCGGCGTCGAGCGTTTCCACGACCACATTGTGGTTGGTGTAGACGCAGATGTCGGCGGCGATATCGAGGGCGCGGCGGGCGACATCCTCGGCGGATTTATCGCTGTCCATCAGTGCGCGGGCAGCAGCGAGCGCATAATTGCCGCCGGAGCCGATCGCGAGTGCGCCATGTTCGGGCTCAAGCACATCGCCATTGCCGGTGATGGCGAGCGTCACTTGTTTATCGGCCACGAGCATCATGGCTTCGAGGTTGCGCAAATATTTGTCGGTCCGCCAGTCCTTGGCGAGCTCGACGGCGGCGCGCATCAACTGGCCGGGATATTGTTCGAGCTTCTTTTCAAGGCGCTCGAGCAGGGTGAAGGCATCGGCGGTCGCGCCGGCGAAACCGGCGATGACATCGCCCTTGCCGATGCGGCGAACCTTGCGCGCATTGCCCTTCATCACGGTCTGGCCAAGGCTGACCTGGCCATCACCAGCCATCACGACCTTGCCGTTCTTGCGAATAGTCACGATTGTCGTCATTTAACACCTGTTTGCCCCCGTTCCGGCGGGCTTTCTGCCGGGCCGCGTTTCGGCCCCGTCAGCACCTATGTAAGAGTGCTTTTGGCGATTGCAAATGGCAGCTAAACCGGATTGAGGCATGCCAGCCGGCTAAAGACGCGAGGGCGCGCGTAACTTCTGGATATTTCTCGATACGCCTGATAAGGAACGGCCGTATTCCGATGGAGCAGCCCATGGCAGAGACCGCAGCGAGCCGCACGGCAAGCGTTTCCCGCAAGACCAACGAGACTTCCGTCTCCGTGTCCGTCAACATCGACGGCAGCGGCAAGTCGACGATTTCGACCGGCGTTGGCTTCTTCGACCATATGCTGGAACAGCTTTCGCGACATTCGCTGATCGACATGGAAATCGACACCAAGGGCGACCTGCATGTCGACGACCACCATGCTGTCGAGGATACCGGCATCGCCATCGGCCAGGCCATTGCCAAGGCGCTCGGCGACCGGCGCGGCATCACACGCTATGCCTCGATCGACCTTGCCATGGACGAGACGATGACCAAGGCGGCCGTCGATCTTTCCGGACGGCCTTTCCTGGTGTGGAACGTTTCGTTCAGCGCGCCGAAGATCGGCACCTTCGATACCGAACTGGTGCGCGAGTTCTTCCAGGCGCTCGCGCAAAATGCCGGCATCACGCTGCATATCCTCAACCATTATGGCGCCAACAATCACCATATAGCCGAGACGTGCTTCAAGGCCGTTGCGCGCGCATTGCGCACCGCAACCGAGATCGATCCGCGGCAGGCAGGCCGGGTGCCCTCGACGAAGGGCACGCTCGCCTGAGCCCCAACCTGGGGAAGTGAAGAATGGCAAGCTATCTGATTTTGACTGCACCCGGAGCACTGAGCCGATCCGAAATATCGGATCGGTATCGCAATGAGACGCGATTCATCCGTGACGGTTTTTCGTGGACGGCGTTCCTATTTCCGACGCTCTGGATGCTCTTTCATCGGCTGTGGCTGCATGCGGTTGCCGCCTTTCTGCTGCAGGGTATTGGGCTGGAACTGATGCGTCAGCCGGGTTTTTTCGCCGCGGGAGCCGCGCTTCTGCTTGGTGTTCACGTCCTTGCGGCTCTTGAGGGTCGCCACGCGATCAGCGATCGTCTCATCAGCCGCGGCTGGAAGGTTGAAAACCTCGTCTCGGCACACGATCTGGCGACAGCGGAGGAAATCCACTTTTCCGAGTTCGAGCAGAAGCCAAACCCGGATATCCACCCTAAAAATTGGGATATCTCGGCCACAAACACGAATACCAGCCGCCCAGGCCCGAGCTTCGGCCTTCCCGGCTATGACGGAGGACGCTGATCATGCGCGTCGCGATTATCGACTATGGTTCCGGCAATCTGCGCTCGGCCACCAAGGCTTTCGAACGGGCTGCCCGCGAGGCAGGCATCGACGCAGAGATCGACCTGACCGATGACGCCGAGCGCGTCGCTACAGCCGACCGCATCGTGCTTCCCGGCGTCGGCGCCTATGCCGATTGCCGCCGTGGCCTCGATGCCGTTTCCGGCATGGCGGAAGCCGTCATCGATGTCGTGGAACATAAGGCCCGCCCCTTCCTGGGCATCTGCGTCGGCATGCAGCTGATGTCGTCGCGCGGGCTGGAAAAGACGATCACGAACGGATTCGGCTGGATCAAGGGTGACGTCAAGGAAATGACGCCGAGCGATCCCAACCTGAAAATCCCGCAGATCGGCTGGAACACGCTGGATATCCGCCACCCGCACGCGCTCTTCGATGGAATCGAGACCGGGCCGGACGGCTTGCACGCCTATTTCGTCCATTCCTACCATCTGGCCGCCGACCACGGCGACGATGTCATCGCGACGACGAACTATGGTGGGCCGATGACGGCCTTTGTCGGCCGGGACAATATCGCCGGCGCGCAGTTCCATCCGGAAAAGAGCCAGAAGCTCGGCCTTGCCCTGATCGCCAATTTCCTGCGCTGGAAGCCGTAAGGCTCGCGCTTAAAGGACAGACATCATGATACTTTTTCCCGCTATCGACCTCAAGGACGGCCAATGCGTGCGCCTCAAGCTCGGCGACATGGAGCAGGCAACCGTCTACAACCCCGATCCCGGTGCCCAGGCGAAAGCCTTTGAAGACCAGGGCTTCGAATGGCTGCATGTCGTCGATCTCAACGGCGCCTTCGCCGGCGAGACCGTCAACGGCGCCGCCGTCGATGCCATCCTCAAGGCGACGAAGAATCCGGTGCAGCTCGGCGGCGGCATCCGCACGCTCGACCATATTGAAAACTGGCTGTCGCGCGGGCTTGCCCGCGTCATCCTCGGCACCGTGGCCGTGCGCGATCCGGCACTCGTTGTCGAAGCCTGCCGGCGTTATCCGGGCCATATCGCTGTCGGCATCGATGCCAAGGGCGGCAAGGTGGCGGTCGAGGGCTGGGCGGAGGCCTCCGAACTCGGCGTCATCGAACTCGCCAAGAAATTCGAAGGTGTCGGCGTTGCCGCGATCATCTATACCGATATCGACCGCGACGGCATTCTGACGGGAATCAACTGGGATTCGACCCTGGAACTGGCAAACGCCGTCTCCATCCCCGTCATCGCCTCCGGCGGCCTCGCCTCGCTTGATGATATTCGCCGGATGATCCAACCGGATGCCCGCAAACTGGCAGGTGCGATTTCCGGCCGCGCGCTTTATGATGGCCGGATCGATCCGAAAGAGGCACTGGCCCTGATCAGGCAGGCCAAGGAGGCAGCGCAATGACCCTGAAAGCCCGCGTCATCCCCTGCCTCGACGTCAAGGACGGCCGCGTCGTCAAGGGCGTCAACTTCGTCAATCTTATCGATGCCGGCGATCCGGTCGAGGCTGCGAAGGCTTATGACGCGGCCGGTGCCGACGAGCTCTGCTTCCTCGACATCACCGCCTCCTCCGACAATCGCGACACCATTTTCGACGTGGTGGCCCGCACCGCCGAGCAATGCTTCATGCCGGTCACGGTCGGCGGCGGCGTGCGCACTATCGCCGATATCCGCAAGCTGCTGCTCTGCGGCGCCGACAAGGTTTCGATCAATTCGGCGGCAGTCAACAATCCCGATTTCGTTGCCGAAGCGGCCGACAAGTTCGGCAACCAGTGCATCGTTGTTTCCATCGACGCCAAGCGGCGACGCACCGAGGCGCCCGGCGGCGACAATATGAGCGCCTGGGAGATCTATACCCATGGCGGCCGCAACGCGACCGGCATCGACGCGGTCGATTTTGCCCGCAAGATGGTCGAGCGCGGCGCCGGCGAACTGCTCGTCACCTCCATGGATCGCGACGGCACCAAGGTCGGCTACGATCTGGAGCTGACGCGGGCGATCGCCGATGCGGTGCGCGTGCCCGTCATTGCGTCGGGCGGCGTCGGCGATCTCGACGATCTCGTTGCCGGCGTCAAGGAAGGCCATGCGACGGCGGTGCTTGCCGCTTCGATCTTCCATTTCGGCACCTATTCAGTGGGTGAGGCAAAACGCTACATGGCCGAGCGCGGCATTCCGATGCGGCTGGATTAGGAGACAGCGGACCAATGAGCGGATTTACCCTTTCCGACCTCGAACGAATCGTCGAGGAACGCTCCAAGGCTTCGCCGGATGAATCCTGGACGGCGAAGCTTGTTGCCGCCGGCCAGCCGAAAGCGGCGAAGAAACTGGGCGAGGAGGCGATCGAGGCCGTGATGGCAGCGGTCACCAACGATCGCGACAATCTTACCTATGAGGCGGCCGATCTGCTATATCATCTTCTGGTCGTATTGAAGATTGCCGGCATTCCGTTAGAGAATGTCATGGGTGAGCTCGAAAGGCGCACCGCCCAATCGGGCCTTCAGGAAAAGGCCAGCCGGTAAGAACGCGATGACAATAGCGACCAAGAGCCAGCCAGCACCCGAAACGCTCGATATTTTCCAGGCGAAAGCCTATTCGCCCTACTATTTCTTTTCCTCGGAAGAATGGGCGAAATTCCGGGCGGACACGCCACTGACGCTGACATCAGACGAAGTGAAGCGGCTGCGCTCCATGGGCGACCCGATCGATCTCGACGAAGTCAGACGCATCTATCTGTCGCTGTCGCGGCTTTTGTCCTCGCATGTGGAATCCTCACAGATCCTCTTCGAGCAGCGCAATCGCTTCCTCAGCCTCTCCGATATCGCCAAGACGCCCTTCGTCATCGGCATCGCCGGTTCGGTCGCCGTCGGCAAGTCCACGACAGCACGTATCCTGAAGGAATTGCTGGGCCGCTGGCCGTCGAGCCCGAAGGTCGATCTGGTCACCACGGACGGCTTTCTCTATCCGAACGCCGAATTGCAGCGCCGCAACCTGATGCAGCGCAAGGGTTTTCCGGAAAGCTATGATACCGCAGCGCTGCTGCGTTTCCTCTCGGCGATCAAGGCCGGCCAGCCGAATGTGCAGGCGCCTTCTTATTCGCACCTCGTCTACGACGTGCTGCCGAATGAATTCAAGACGGTCGACCGCCCGGATATCCTGATCTTCGAGGGCATCAACGTGCTGCAATCGCGGCATCTGCCGGCCGATGGCAAGATCGTGCCGATGGTCTCGGACTTCTTCGACTTCTCGATCTATATCGATGCCGACGAGGAGCTCATCCACAACTGGTATGTCGCCCGCTTCATGCGACTGCGCGAGACCGCCTTCCGCGACCCCAACTCCTTCTTCCACCGCTATGCCTCGATCAGCGAGGAAGAGGCGCTGGCGATCGCCGAGGGGCTCTGGAAGAACATCAACCTGAAGAACCTGCGCCAGAACATTCTGCCGACGCGGCCGCGCGCCGATCTCATCCTGCAGAAGGGCAAGAATCACCTGATCGAGCAGGTAGCACTCAGGAAACTCTGAGGCTCAGGGCTGAACGCGCCGTAACGTCAGATTGATGCGTCCGCCGTTCTTCAGCAATGTCGACGTTGCCGGATAGATGCGATCGACGCCGTGGAAGCACAATCTTCCTTCGCCGCCGAGAACGACGATATCGCCGCTCGCAAGCTTGAAGGATAGCGTGCGATCGTTGCGGTTGAGACCTCCGACCCGAAAGAGGCAGGTATTGCCGAGCGAGACCGACAGCACGGGCGCCTTGAGATTCTGTTCGTCGCAATCCTGATGCAGGCCCATGCGGGCATCGTTGCCATAGAAATTGACAAGGCAGGCTTCGGGCGGCTTTTCATAGCCTGCTATATCGCGCCAGAGATCGAGCAATTGCGGCGGCATGGCCGGCCATGGGCGACCGGTGACCGGATGGGTCGGCTGATAGCGATAGCCGCGCTGCTTGTCCGTCACCCAGCCGAGCGAACCGCAATTGGTCATGCGCACGGACATTTCCTTGCCGGTGCCTGGCATGACCGGTGTGTAGAGCGGCGCCTCTGCCACGACGGTGCGGATCGCCTCGACCAGCGCTTCCTGGGCAGGGCGGTCGAGATATCCGGGGAGATGGCGAATTCCGTTAGGGAGCAGCATTTTGTTTCCTGATGGTATCGCTGGTCAGGTGAATGCGTCCTCGCCTCGCCTTCCTGCATGGCCCCTCACCCCAGCCCTCTCCCCGCAAGCGGGGCGAGGGAGTCTTTCGTGCCTCAAGCAGGCTATCAGAAAGAAGAAACCCGCTGTATCACGCTGTCGTCCCTTCTCCCCGCGTTGCGGGGAGAAGGCTAGGATGAGGGGCCAGGCACCTAGCTTCCGCCAAATTGCACTCGCCTGGGAAGCTATCTTGGCCCACCCAGACTAAGACTGCAGCCCGAAACCCAATCTAATCGCCGCCGACCTTGCTGCGCATCTTCTTGACCTCGGAGCGCCCGGATTTCTCCTTCAGCCGGCGCTCGATCGACCCCTTCGTCGGCTTGGTCTTTCGGCGCGGCGGCGGCGGCGGGGCGGCGGCTCCGAGGATCAGTTCCTTCAGCCGCTCGCGCGCATCCTCGCGATTGCGATCCTGGCTGCGGAAGCGGCTGGCCTCGATCATCAGAACGCCTTCCTTGGACACACGACGGCCGGCAAGCCTGATCGCATTCGCCTTGACGCGGTCGGTCAGCGAGGGGGAATTCTGGACGTTGAAGAAAAGCTGGACTGCGGTCGCGACCTTGTTGACGTTTTGACCGCCGGGACCGCCCGCCAGAACGAATTGTTCCGTCAGCTCCCAGCCGGCAATCGTGATCCGGTCGTTAATGTAAAGCGCTTCGCTGGCCATGATTTTCTCCGCGCCTGTCTATCCCACATTGATGCGCGGTTGAAAACTACTGCCGGATAAAATGAAACCCGGCGAACTGGCCGCCGGGTTTCACGTGAGTCATTCCCGCTCTGGATGATTATTCCGCAGCAACCGGCATCCCAGGGGCCGCATCACGGACATTGCCGTCCACGTGATCCTCGAACTTCGCAAAGTTGGTGACGAACATCTGCACCAGCTTCTTGGCCTGCGCATCATAGGCTTCGCCATCGGCCCAGGTGGAGCGTGGGTCGAGGATCGCTGTATCGACGCCTTCCACCGCGACCGGAACCGCGAAGCCGAAATTCGCATCCGTGCGGAATTCGACATTGTCGAGATCGCCCTTCAGGGCGGCCGCGAGCAGCGCACGCGTCGCCTTGATCGGCATGCGGCTTCCCTTGCCATAAGCACCGCCGGTCCAGCCGGTGTTGACTAGCCAGCAACGGGCGCCGCGGCGGGCGATCAGCTCTTTGAGGAGGTTGCCGTATTCAGCCGGATGGCGCGGCATGAAGGGAGCGCCGAAGCAGGTCGAGAAGGTGGCTTCCGGCTCGACGACGCCCTTTTCCGTGCCGGCGACCTTGGCGGTGTAGCCGGACAGGAAGTGGTACATCGCCTGATCCGGTGTCAGCTTGGCGATCGGCGGCATGACGCCGAAAGCGTCCGCCGTCAGCATGATGATCGTCTCGGGATGACCGGTGACACCGGATTCCGAGGCATTCGGGATGAAATGCAGCGGGTAGGCGCTGCGGGTGTTTTCCGTCAGCGAGCCATCGTCGAGATCCGGCCGTCCATGCTCGTCGAGCACGACATTTTCCAAGACGGTGCCGAAACGGCGGGTCGTGGCGTAGATTTCAGGTTCGGCTTCTGCTGAAAGACGGATGGTCTTAGCGTAGCAGCCGCCTTCGAAGTTGAAGATGCCGTTTTCGCCCCAGCCATGCTCGTCGTCGCCAATGAGCGTACGGGTGGGATCGGCCGACAGCGTTGTCTTGCCGGTACCCGACAGGCCGAAGAAGATCGCCGCATCGCCTTCCGGGCCGACATTGGCCGAGCAATGCATCGGCATGACGCCGCGTTCCGGCAGCATGTAGTTCAGCGCCGTGAATACCGATTTCTTCATCTCACCGGCATAGGAGGTGCCGCCGATCAGGACGATGCCATTGACGAAATCACAGGCGATCACTGTTTCGGTGCGGCAACCGTGACGCTCCGGATCGGCGCGGAAGCTTGGCAGGTCGATGATCGTCAGCTGCGGTACGAAGCTTTCGAGCTCAGAGCGATCGGGGCGGATCAGCAGATTGCGGATGAACAGCGAATGCCAGGCGAATTCGGTGATGACGCGCGTCGGCAAGGCGTATTCAGCATCGGCACCGCCGATCAGATCCTGCACGAACAGGTCCTTGCCGCGGGCATGGGCCAGCATGTCCTCATGCAGGAGCTCGAAGTGCTCCGGCGACATCGGCTTGTTGTTGTCCCACCAGATCTGATCTTCGGTGGTGGCGTTGCGCACCACGAACTTGTCCTTCGGCGAACGGCCGGTGTGCTGGCCGGTCAAGGCCCTGAGCGCGCCATCGGCGGTCAGATCAGCCTCGCAACGGCGAATCGCCTCTTCGTAAAGATGGGCTTCCATGAGGTTGTAACGCACACTGGCGGCGGCTCCCAGGCCGATCGATCCCAGTTCAGTCGCGGGATTGCGGACGCCGAATTGCTCCATCACTTTTTCCTCTACAAGGGGCTTGGCCGTTAGAATTGTCTAAAGCGTAGAGAGGTCTTTTTAAAAGCACAAGAGCCAGATGCGAGAAATATTTAATGATATCAGTTATTTAATCGATTTAAATAAATTTCCATAATTTTAAATCGTTTGAATAGCAGGCAGAGGGACGTTACGTCACACAACCCTTGCGCAAGGGTTTTTCTCCGCAACAATCCTCCCCTTTATCTTTGCCACAATTTGTTCCACCTTTATCCCCATAAGCGCGCCAGGTTACCGCCGACCGAGCTGGCAGACCGCCTGGGCTGGATTCCAAATCCGGGAGACGCGCACTGATGACGGAGACGAACACCATGTTGACAATCGCGCTCGTTGACGACGACCGCAATATCCTGACTTCCGTTTCGATTGCCTTGGAAGCAGAGGGATATAAGGTAGAGACCTATACGGACGGAGCCTCGGCGCTGGACGGCCTTTTGGCCCGGCCGCCGCAACTGGCGATCTTCGATATCAAGATGCCCCGCATGGACGGCATGGAACTTCTGCGCCGCCTGCGGCAGAAATCCGATATACCAGTGATTTTCCTGACCTCGAAGGACGAGGAAATCGACGAACTCTTCGGCCTGAAGATGGGCGCCGACGACTTCATCACCAAGCCATTCTCGCAGCGCCTGCTGGTCGAGCGCGTCAAGGCCGTTCTGCGCCGTGCGTCCGCTCGCGAAGCCGCAAATGCTGCCGGCGGCGCAGCGGCCGCCAAGCCGGGTGCTGCACAGCAGGCCCGCTCGTTGGAACGCGGACAGCTGGTCATGGACCAGGAACGCCATACCTGCACCTGGAAGGGCGAGCCGGTGACGCTCACCGTCACCGAATTCCTCATCCTGCATTCGCTTGCCCAGCGCCCCGGCGTCGTCAAGAGCCGCGATGCGCTGATGGATGCGGCCTATGACGAGCAGGTCTATGTCGACGACCGCACGATCGACAGCCACATCAAGCGGCTGCGCAAGAAATTCAAGATGGTCGACCTCGATTTTGATATGATCGAGACGCTGTATGGCGTCGGCTACCGTTTCCGCGAAGCTGCATAATAGTTAGCTAGACCATACGGATAGTTAACTGGACCATACGGCGGACGATGGAATAAGAGCATGCGGACGGGGTCGCGAACCCCGTTCTTCGAAAGGGCCGTAGGCTTGGCACAGCTGGTGCAGGACAGGGATATAGACGACTCGGAAAGCCCGAGCGGCGCTCGAATCGCGCGCCGACGCTGGACTCATCCCTTCGTGCTGATCCGCCGCATCTTCGGCAATGCTGTCTTTTCGAGCCTGACGCGGCGCATCCTGTTCTTCAATCTGGCCGCCCTCGTCGTTCTGGTCGGCGGCATTCTCTATCTCAACCAGTTCCGCGAAGGCCTGATCGATGCCCGCGTCGAGAGCCTCTTGACGCAGGGCGAGATCATCGCCGGTGCCGTCTCGGCCTCGGCATCGGTCGATACCAACTCCATCACCATCGACCCACAGAAGCTGCTGGAGCTGCAGGCCGGCCAGAGCATCACGCCCGTTCCGAACGATGAGGATCTCGAATTCCCGATCGATCCGGAAAAGGTGGCGCCAGTGCTGACGCGGCTGATCTCGCCGACGCGCACCCGCGCCCGCATCTTCGATGCCGATGCCAACTTGCTGCTCGACAGCCGCCATCTTTATTCGCGCGGCCAGGTGCTGCGCTACGACCTTCCCCCCGTCGACGACGAGAAGCAGAGCTGGTCCGACTGGTTCAGCGGCCTGCTCAACAAGATGCTGCAGCCGGGCAACTTGCCTGTCTACAAGGAAGCGCCCGGCGGCGATGGCTCGATCTATCCGGAAGTCATGAATGCGCTGACCGGCGTGCGCGGCGCTGTGGTGCGCACCACGGAGAAGGGCGAGCTGATCGTTTCGGTCGCCGTGCCGATCCAGCGCTTCCGCGCCGTGCTCGGCGTGTTGCTGCTCTCGACCCAGGCCGGCGACATCGACAAGATCGTTCATGCCGAGCGTCTTGCGATCATGCGCGTCTTCGGCGTCGCGACGCTGGTCAACGTGGTGCTGTCGCTGCTTTTATCCTCCACCATCGCCAATCCGCTGCGCCGGCTTTCGGCTGCCGCCATCCGCGTGCGGCGCGGCGGGGCAAAGGAGCGCGAGGAAATCCCTGACTTTTCCGCCCGCCAGGACGAGATCGGCAACCTGTCGATCGCATTGCGCGACATGACATCGGCACTCTATGATCGCATCGATGCCATCGAGAGTTTTGCAGCCGACGTCAGCCACGAGCTGAAAAACCCGTTGACGTCGCTGCGCAGCGCTGTCGAGACGCTGCCGCTCGCCAAGAGCGATGATTCGAAGAAGCGGCTGATGGACGTGATTCAGCACGACGTTCGCCGCCTCGACCGCCTGATCAGCGATATCTCCGATGCATCGCGCCTTGACGCCGAACTTGCTCGCCCGGATGCGAAGTCGCTCGATCTGGAAGTGCTGCTGCGCGACATGATCGATATTTCCAGACAAGTCGGACACAGCAAGAAGGCCGTCGAAATCGAATATGTCGTCGACCGCAAGCCGGGCAACAAGACGAATTTCTCCGTCGAGGGTCACGACCTGCGCATCGGTCAGATCGTCACCAATCTCATCGAAAACGCACGATCCTTCGTTCCGGCGGAAACCGGCAAGATTACCGTGCGGCTGACGCGGACACGGACGCGTTGCGTCATCTATATCGAAGATAATGGTCCCGGCATTCAGGCCGAAAATATCGACCGCATCTTCGAACGCTTCTATACCGACCGGCCTGAATCCGAAGGTTTCGGGCAGAATTCCGGCCTCGGCCTTTCGATCAGCCGGCAGATCGCCGAGGCGCATGGCGGCTCTCTGCGCGCCGAGAATATCGTCGACAGCGATGGCTCGACGCTGCTCGGTGCTCGCTTCATCCTTTCGCTGCCCGCCCAGACACAGGCGTGAGCGCTCGCATGACCGGCGAAGCGACCAATATCCACGCCACGGCGATCGTCATCGGCAGGACCGGGCTCCTGTTTCTCGGCCCTTCGGGCAGCGGCAAATCCGCCCTCGCTTTTTCGTGCCTTGCCGCCGCCAAACTGCTCGGACTGACGGCAAGCCTTGTTGCCGACGACCGGGTGCTGATCAGCGCGCAAAGCGGCTCCGTAATTGCGAAATGCCCGCCCTCGATCGAAGGGCTGATGGAAATCCGCTATACCGGCATCGTCCGGATGCCTTACATTTCGGAAGGCGAAATGCACTTCGCCGTCCGCCCCGTCGATCCGGCCACGGCAGAAAGGCTGCCGCCGGAAGACGAGCAGGTCGATATTACCGGCTCCATCCGGTTGCCCTTGATCCGCCTGGCCGCAACCTCCGCGAATCCGCTGGCCGTAATAATAGCGAAAATCGGCGCGAGTTTCGGCTAATCGGCCATTTAGGCCCGAACAGGCATGCAAATCCTATATTTTAAGCTTGCACTTCGCCTTTTCATCGCCAAGATGTCCCCCCACCGGTGGACGACATTGCTGCATTGCGGTATTGGCCACCTGTTTGCGTATGCCATGGGAGCAGTAATATCATGATTGGACTTGTGCTTGTCACTCATGGCAAGCTGGCTGAAGAGTTTCGGCATGCCGTCGAGCATGTCGTTGGTCCGCAGAAGTTCATAGAGACGGTATGCATCGGTCCCGAAGACGACATGGACAAACGGCGGCAGGACATTCTGCAAGCCGTTGCCGGCGCCGATGACGGGCACGGCGTCATCATCCTCACCGACATGTTCGGCGGCACTCCTTCCAATCTCGCAATCTCCGTCATGAATAGCGGCCATACCGAGGTCATCGCCGGCGTCAATTTGCCGATGCTGATCAAGCTCGCGGGCGTACGCGGCGACAACAACATGGAAAGAGCTCTGGTGGAGGCCTCAGAGGCCGGGCGCAAATATATCAACGTGGCCAGCCGTGTGCTCAGTGGCAAATAACGAGGCAAACACCGCCCCCATGACCGAGCTTTCCCGGGAACTCCTGATCATCAACAAGCGGGGCCTGCATGCCCGTGCCTCCGCGAAATTCGTCCAGACCGTCGAAGCCTACGACGCGGTGATCACGGTTTCAAAAGACGGCACCACGGTCGGCGGAACTTCGATCATGGGCCTGATGATGCTGGCAGCCAGCCCGGGCTGCAGCGTGCTTGTCGCGGCAAGCGGCAACCAGGCAGCCGAAGCGCTCGAGGCACTCGACCAACTGGTCGCCAACAAGTTCGGCGAGGAAATGTAGGCTTTTCCGCCTGCTATCGCGGATATAAAGACATAAAGACTTCTTTATATCATTATTGATTTCCACCCTGAAGCCTGCTACACGGCATCATCCACACGCTGTCAGCGTGCAATTCTTGTTGCATTCGGCCGAGGCGTCTGCCCGCGGCGCGACTGCATCGTTCAGGCTGGAGACCTTCATGAGCACTGAAAAGGACTACATCGTCGCGGATATCGGCCTTGCCGACTTCGGCCGCAAGGAAATCACGATCGCCGAAACCGAGATGCCGGGCCTGATGGCCTGCCGCGCCGAATTCGGCGAAGCGAAGCCGCTGAAGGGCGCCCGGATCACCGGCTCGCTGCACATGACGATTCAAACAGCCGTTCTCATCGAGACGCTGGTGGCACTCGGCGCTCAGGTGCGCTGGGCATCCTGCAACATCTTCTCGACGCAGGACCATGCCGCCGCCGCAATCGCCGCATCCGGCGTTCCGGTCTTCGCCGTCAAGGGCGAGAGCCTCGAAGATTATTGGATCTACACCGACAAGATCTTCCAGTGGGCCGATGGCGGTCTTTCCAACATGATCCTCGACGATGGCGGCGATGCCACGATGTACATCCTGCTCGGCGCCCGCGCCGAAGCCGGTGAGGACGTGCTCTCCAACCCGCATTCGGAAGAAGAAGAAATCCTCTTCGCGCAGATCAAGAAGCGCCTTCAGGCAACGCCTGGCTGGTTCACCAAGCAGCGCGATGCCATCAAGGGCGTAACGGAAGAAACCACCACGGGCGTCAACCGTCTGTACCAGCTCAGCCAGAAGGGCCTTCTGCCCTTCCCGGCCATCAACGTCAACGACAGCGTCACCAAGTCGAAGTTCGACAACAAGTACGGCTGCAAGGAATCGCTGGTCGACGGTATCCGCCGCGCCACCGACGTCATGATGGCCGGCAAGGTCGCTGTCGTCTGCGGCTATGGCGATGTCGGCAAGGGTTCTGCCGCTTCGCTCTCCGGGGCCGGCGCTCGCGTCAAGGTCACGGAAGTCGACCCGATCTGCGCACTGCAGGCTGCCATGGACGGCTATGAAGTCGTTCAGCTCGAGGACGTCGTTTCCTCGGCCGACATCTTCATCACCACGACCGGCAACAAGGACGTCATCCGCATCGACCACATGCGTGCGATGAAGGACATGGCGATCGTCGGCAACATCGGCCACTTCGACAACGAAATCCAGGTTGCCGCGCTGCGGAACCAGAAGTGGACGAACATCAAGCCGCAGGTCGACATGGTCGAATTCTCCAAGGGCAACCGCATCATCCTGCTCTCGGAAGGCCGTCTCCTGAATCTCGGCAACGCCACCGGCCACCCGTCCTTCGTGATGTCGGCTTCCTTCACCAACCAGACGCTGGCGCAGATCGAGCTCTTCACCAAGCCCGGCCAGTACAAGAACGAAGTCTACGTTCTGCCGAAGCACCTCGACGAGAAGGTCGCCCGCCTGCATCTTGCCAAGCTCGGCGTGAAGCTGACGGAGCTTTCCGAAGAGCAGGCATCGTATATCGGCGTGACGCCGAAGGGCCCGTTCAAGTCCGACCACTACAGATACTGATTATTAAAACAGTATCCACAACATCTTGTGGCCCTGGCATTGACAAATGCCGGGGCTTATTTTTTAGCCAGCTCCCTTCCCCCGGATTCTCCTAGGCAGTATTGTTTTTACACTTGATTCGTGACGAACCGGGCATGCCCGGAGCCATGAAAATGGGATGTCTTGTCAGGATGCGGCACAGTAGAGCCGGATGATTTTAGGTCTGTTCGACCTAAAATCTGAATCCGCTCCACAATCAGATGAGAGAGCATGATGTCATCCGAAAACCGCTTACACTTTTCGGCATCATGCTCTGAAGGACGGAGACAGACCTCTTATGTTTGAAGGGGAAGACAACCTGCATCAGCCAGCGTTACGCCGAGCGGCGACGCTGTTGCTGCAGGGCGGTGAATATTGGCTTTCGGCAAAAACGAAGCAGGGCGAAGGTCGGCTGGCGCGCTTGAACCGCTTGCTGCGGCTCAGCGTTTTCGGCGGCCTGTTGACCGGTCTGGCCGGACCCGTTCTTGCGCAGGGCAATGACGCCGCGCAGGCGAGCATGCGCCTCTTCACCTCCTCGGAAATGGCCGTCTTCTCCGTTATCATCGGCGTGATCTCCGCCGCACTCCTGTCGACCATGTGGATGGTTCGGCAGCGCGGGAATATGGAAAGCGAAAGCCGCGAGATCCGCACGGCCCTTTCGGATGCCAATCAGCGTATTTCGCAATATCAGGCGCTGATTGCCGACAAGAACCGCCGAATCGTCATCTGGGATGGCCAGAATGCTCGGCCGGAGCTGCTCGGCCAGCTGCCGGTCGAGACGGGCGCGCCGCAGGACAATGAATTCCTCGCCTTCGGCCGCTGGCTGAAATCATGGTCGGCCGGCGAGCTCGACAAGGCGATCGACAAACTGCGCGGCAGCGGCCAGAGCTTCGACATGGTGGTCGAAACCAACCGCGACGAGATTCTGGAAGCGCAGGGCCGCATTTCCGGCGGACGCGCCTTTGTCCGCTTCATTGCGCTTAACAATCTGCGCGCCGAACTCGCCGAGCTGAAGATCGAGCGCGACCGGCTGATGACCTCGATCTCCGCGTTCCAGAATCTGCTCGATGCCATCGACCTGCCGGTCTGGCAGCGCGATGCGGAAGGCAAGCTCACCTGGGTCAATCAGGCCTATGGCGAGGCCGTGGAAGCGGTTTCGACAGATGAAGCCGTGCGCGAGGGACGGGAATTCCTGACGACCGTGGCTCGCGAACGCATTCGGGCAGCCGCCACGCCGGAGTCGCCCTTCCACGACAAGATTTCGACCGTCGTACACGGCAACCGCACCTTTTTCGACGTTGTCGATGTCAGGTCGCCGAATGGCTCCGCCGGCATTGCGATCGATATTTCTGAAGCGGAAGCGGTTCGCGCCGAGCTTGCCCGTACGCTGAAGAGCCACGCCGAAACCCTCGACCATCTCGCGACACCGGTTGCGATTTTCGATGGCGACAGACGGCTGCAATTCTACAATCAGGCCTTCGTCCAGCTCTGGGAACTCGATATCGCCTTCCTCGAGAAACGACCCGACAACAGCGAGCTCCTGGACCGGCTGCGCGGCGCCAAGAAGCTGCCGGAACAGCTGAACTGGAAGACCTGGAAGGACGACGTCCTTTCGGTCTATCGCGCGCTCGACACGCAGACCGATCTCTGGCATCTCCCCAACGGTCAGATTCTCAAGGTTTTCGCAACCGCGCATCCGCAGGGCGGCGCTACTTGGGTATTCGAGAACCTGACCGAGCAGGTCGATCTCGAAACGCGCTACAACACGCTGGTCAAGGTTCAGGGCGAGACCATTGACCATCTTTCCGAAGGCGTCGCCGTTTTCGGTCCCGATGGCCGCATCCGCCTGTCGAACCCCGCGTTCCGCATTCTCTGGAACATTACCGAGGCACAGGCCAAGCCCGGCACGCATATCCAGACCCTGGCGGAGGCATGCGCACCTTCCTATGACCGGCCTGATGGCTGGAAGCGGTTTGCCGAGCAGATCACCAGCTTCGACGACGAGCGGCCCTCATCGCAGGGCACACTGGAGCTTTATTCCAATCTGGTGCTCGATTACGCCGTCATTCCGCTGCCGAATGCGCAGACCATGCTGACCTTCGTCAACAAGACCGACAGTGTGCGCGCCGAACGCGCCCTGACCGAGAAAAACGAAGCGCTGCTGAAGGCGGACGAGCTGAAGAACGATTTCGTCCAGCACGTCTCCTACGAGCTGCGTTCGCCGCTCACAAACATCATAGGCTTCACCGACCTCTTGAAAACGCCGGGCATCGGCTCGCTGAACGAGCGTCAGGCCGAATATATCGACCATATCTCGACCTCTTCTTCCGTGCTGCTGACGCTGGTCAACGACATCCTTGATCTCGCGACGCTCGACGCCGGCATCATGCGGCTGAACTATTCCGAGATCGTGCTCTCCGATCTGCTCGACGAAGTCTCCATGCAGATCGCCGACCGGCTGCAGGAAAGCGGCGTGATGCTTGAAATCACAGTGCCGGCCCATCTCGGCTCTATCGTCGCCGACCAGCAGCGGCTGAAGCAGATCCTGCTCAAGCTTCTGACCAATGCCGCGAATTTCGCGCCCGAGGGATCGACGATCACCTTGAAATGCGGGCGCGAGAGCACGGATTTCGTTTTCTCGGTTGCCGACAAAGGTCCAGGCATCCCGGAGGATTTGATCAATGCGGTGTTCAACCGCTTCGCCTCCGGCGGCAAGGGTGGCAAGCGCAGCGGTGCCGGCCTCGGCCTTTCCATCGTCGAAAGCTTCGTCAGCCTGCATGAGGGCGAGGTTTCGATCGAAAGCCAGCCGGGCAAGGGAACGACGGTCACCTGCCGGATTCCTTCAGCTGAATTGCCTCATTCCGTCGCAGCAGAATGACAGCCTCAGAGACCAGCATTTCCCTTTTCCTCGCAGATGACGCCGCCACAGCCCAGCTCGGCGAAGATCTGGCACTGGCCCTGAAGGTCGGCGACTGTCTGGCTTTGTCGGGCGATCTCGGCGCGGGAAAATCCTCGCTCGCCCGCGCGCTGCTGCGCGCCATGGCCGACGATGCCGAACTGGACGTGCCGAGCCCGACCTTTACCCTCGTGCAATCCTATGAGCTGCGCATCCCGGTCTCGCATTTCGATCTCTATCGTCTCGGCGACCCAAGTGAGTTGACGGAGCTCGGCTTCGACGAGGCGCTCCAGACCGGCATCTGCCTTGTCGAGTGGCCCGAAATGGCCGAGGGCGAGCTGCCGAAGGAACGCATCGATCTCAAACTGACGCATGAGGGCGAAGGACGGCGCGCCGTCCTCACGGCACCGGCCAAGCAGATAACACGCATCGAACGCGTATTGGCTATACGCGCCTTTCTCGATTCAAATGGCTATCGCGGTGCCGCGAGACGTTTCCTCACCGGCGACGCCTCGCTGCGGGCTTACGAGTCTCTTTTTCCTGCCGACGGCAGCGGCCGCGTGATCCTGATGGATTGGCCACGGCTGCCGGAAGGGCCCCCGGTGCTTGACGGCAAGCCCTATCCCAAGGTCGCCCATCTCGCCTGGGATACCTACCCTTTTGTGGCGATCGCCAATGTTCTCAGCAAAAACGGCTTCGCCGCCCCCGAAATTTTCGCCGCCGACTACGATCTCGGCATTCTTCTGATCGAGGATCTCGGCACCGACGGCGTGCTCGATGCGGACGGCAAGCCGATCGCCGAGCGTTATCGCGCCAGCGTCGCCTGCCTTGCGCATCTGCACAGTCTCTCCATTCCTCGCGATATCCCCGTCACGCCGGATCACATCCATCACATTCCGGATTTCGACCGGACCGCCATGAAGATGGAAGCGCGGCTGCTGCTCGACTGGCATCTGCCCTGGAGGCGCGGCACGCCGGCAAGCGACGAGGAACGGGCCGACTATCTGGCGATCTGGGACAGACTGATCGATCAGCTCGGCGACGCGGAAAAGAACCTGCTACTGCGCGATATGCATTCGCCAAACATCATCTGGCGGGCGCATGAACAGGGCATAAAGCGTGTCGGCATCATCGATTTCCAAGATGCAATGATCGGGCCGACCTCCTATGACGTCGCGTCGCTGGTGCAGGATGCGCGCGTGACGATCGAGCGCGATCTGCATGACCAGATGCTGGCTGACTACCTCGCGCTCCGCCACGCCCAAGGCGGCTTCGACGAGGCGAAATTCCTGAAGAGTTGGGCGATCATGTCGGCGCAGCGCAATTGCAAGCTCGCCGGCCTCTGGGTGCGGCTCTTGCAGCGTGACGGCAAGCCGGGTTATCTGAAGCACATGCCGCGCACGCTCGCCTATCTTGCTATCGCCTTTGAGCATGAAGCGCTCGCACCCTTGCGCGAATGGTGCGAGAAGGCGGGGATCGGCCGGGCTTAGCGAACCAGGCCCCGCGACGGCTTTCCGGCCTTGTGCTATGGAAAGAAGAGATGAATCGAAAGTTCGAGACGAAATGACCATCAAGCAAGCCATGGTATTGGCCGCGGGGCTTGGAACCCGCATGCGGCCGATCACCGACACCATCCCGAAGCCGCTGGTGAAGATCGCCGGCAAGCCGATGATCGACTATACGCTGGATGCGCTGGTGCAGGCAGGTGTCGAGCGGGCCGTCGTGAATGTGCATCACCATGCCGACCAAATGGAGGCGCATCTGCGCAGCTATCGCGGTCTTGAAATCCTGATTTCCGACGAGCGGGACGCGCTGAGGAACAATGGCGGCGGCCTCGTCAAAGGGCTGAAGCTGTTGAGCCGCGATCCGGTGTTTGTCATGAATGCTGACCTGTTCTGGATCGGCGAGAAGCCCGGCATTCCGACGAACCTGGAACGCTTAGCCGGATTCTACGACGACCGGCGCATGGATATGGCTATGCTCTGCGTTGAGTTGGAACGGACCACGGGCCACAATGGCAAGAATGACTTCAGCATGGCTGACGATGGGCGGCTCACGCGCTATCGCGACAACCCATATAACGGTGTTGTCTATGCCGGCGCCTTCGCCATGAAGCCATCCTTTCTAGACGATGCGCCCGATAATGCCTTCAACATCAACATCTATTTCGACAAGGCAATCGCCAAGAGCCGGCTCTATGGCACGATGCTCGACGGCCACTGGCTGACTGTCGGCACGCCGGAGGCGGTCGGGGAAGCGGAGGAAACGATCCGGAATTTCCGGGCGTTTGCGTGAGCCGATGGCGGGCGGACACCGGCAACGCATTCTGACGATTCCGGCAGGTCTGCCCTTCCTGAAAACGCTTGCGACAGCGCTTTGCGATGGCCGGCTGACCGAGCATTTCCGTCACGATCCGGCGGACCCGCTGTCGCTTGCCAAGGTCAGCATCTTTCTGCCGACGCGGCGCGCAGCGCGCGCGCTGCGTTCGGAATTCGTCGACTTGCTCGGCGGCCGTGCCGCCATCCTGCCGGTCATTCGCCCACTCGGCGAGACCGATGACGACAGCGGCTATTTCGAAGAAGCACTGCCCGAAACGGCCGATCTGGCGCAGCCGCTTGCCAATACCGCCCGACTGCTGGAACTCGCCCGGCTGATCCTTGCCTGGCGCAACAAGCTGCCGCAGATCGTGCGCGATATTCACTCCGATTCGCCGCTGGTGGCGCCGGCAAGCCCGGCGGATGCAATTTGGCTCGCGCGCAATCTCGCCGAACTCATTGATTCGCTGGAGACCGAGGACCGCGAATGGAGCGAGCTTGCCAATCTCAGCGCGGAGGATCATGCGCTCTGGTGGCAGCTGACAACAGAATTCCTGGCAATCGCCAGCGCCTTCTGGCCGGCGCGTCTTGAAGAACTCGGAAAGTCCTCGCCCGCCCGCAACCGCAATGCCATTCTGCGCGCCGAGGCGCAGCGCATCTCCAGGATGCGGCATCCAGGGCCGGTTATCATAGCAGGCTCGACGGGCTCAGTGCCGGCAACGGCTGAGTTGATTTCAGCGGTCGCTGCCTTGCCACAAGGCGTGATCGTGCTGCCCGGCCTCGATCTTGCGATGCCGGAAGAGGATTGGCAGCTCGTGGCGCCGGAGACATCCATCGGCGAAAGAGCCGATCCGACGACTCGCAGCCATCCGCAATATGGTCTCTCGCTGCTGCTGAAACGGTTGCAGGTCACGCGGCGCGATGTCGAATCCATCGCGGATGCGGCTGAAACCATGCAGATGCGGGCGCAGATCCTGTCGCGTGCGCTGGCGCCGGCCAAGGCGACGAGCGGCTGGGGAAGCTGGCGCAAGACGCTCCCTCCCGATGCGATAGCGGACGCATTCGCCGACGTGACGCTGATCGAAGCGGCCAACGAGCGCGAGGAGGCGACCGCGATCGCCATCGCCTTACGGCTGGCGCTGGAGAAGCCCGGCCGCAACGGCGGCGAAAGCCAGGCGGCCTTGATTACGCCCGACCGCAATCTCGCGCGGCGTGTGACAGCGGAGCTTGCCCGCTTCGGTATCACCGCCGACGATTCGGCCGGTACGCCGCTGAACGCCACGCCCCAGGGCACGCTGCTGCAATTGTTGCTGGAAGCATCCCTTCGCCCCGGCGATCCCGTTGCCGTCGTCTCACTGCTCAAGCATCCTCTCGCCTTGTTCGGCCTGCCCGAGGAGATCCGTCAACCCGGTGTCGATGCGCTGGAGATCCTGGCGCTCAGGGGTGGCGTCGACAACATCGACATCGGCAGGCTGGAAACCCTGCTGGACGACCGCGTAGCGGAGCAGGCCGATGACCGCCATGCGCCGCAATGGCGCAAAGCGCTGCCGTCCGAGGCCATCGAGCATGCGCGGGCGCTTGCCCAGCGAGTGACTGCGGCATGCGAACCGCTGGTATCGGCGCTTTCCCTGCCCGCGTCAGAGGGTCTCCTCACACTTTCGGATTGGGCGGAGCGTACCGGCCGCGCCCTGGAAGCCGCAGCCATCGACGAGCGTGGCAGTCTGGCAGGCCTCTGGTCCGGCGAGGCGGGAGATACGCTTGCCAGCCTCCTTCGGGACGTCATCGAAACCGACGGCCAGCTTGAAGCCGATGGCGTGCAGTGGATCGACATCATGGCAGCACTCTGCGTGGGTCAGGCGGTGAAGCCACGAGCGCTCAGCCATCCCCGCCTCTTCATCTTCGGTACGCTGGAAGCGCGCCTGCAGAGCGTCGATACGCTGATCCTCGGCGGGTTGAACGAAGGATCCTGGCCAGGGCAGACGGCAAACAATCCCTTCATTTCACGCAGTATGAAGACCGAGATTGGTCTGGAGCCGCCGGAGCGCCGCATCGGCCAGCTTGCGCACGATTTCGAAATGGCGAACGGCACCCGCGATCTGATCTATTCCCGGGCCCTGCGCCAGGGTTCGACGCCGACGGTCGCCTCACGCTGGCTGCAGCGGCTGATCGCACTCGGCGGCAAGGAACTGGAAGACGCCATGAAGGCACGCGGCGACCAGTATCGCCACTGGGCTGCGATGATCGACGAGGGTGAAAACCAGGCTCCGGCACTGCGGCCGGCGCCGAAGCCGCCTGCAGAGCTGCAGCCGAAAAGCTATTCCTTCAGCGAGGTGGGGCGGCTGCGGCGCGATCCCTATTCGATCTATGCCCGGCGGGTGCTGCGGCTCGATCCGGTCGATCCGTTCAACCGTGATCCCGGGCCGGCCGAGCGCGGCACGCTCTACCACAAGATCATCGATCGCTTCGTCCGCGAAGGGCATATTGCCGGCACACCGGATGCGGCGCTCGCTATGGATCGCATCATTGCGGAGCTTTTCGATGCCGAGCGGCTGCCTGTTCACATCGACAGCGTCTGGCGCCCGCGTTTCCGCGAAGTGGCGCGGGCCTTCCTTGACTGGGAAGCGGAACGACGGCCCGACGTGCGCAAAACGGCCACGGAAGTGCCGGCTGGCGTCGAGATCGAGCCGATCGGCATTCGTCTGACGGGCGTTGCCGACCGCATCGATATCAAGAGCGACAAGGGCGCCGACCTCATCGATTATAAGACCGGCTACAATCCCTCCCCGCCACAGGCGCGCGCGCTGCTCGATCCACAGCTGGCGCTGGAAGCCTATGCGCTGAAGGCAGGCGCCTTCCGCAATATTGGCGCACTGGTGCCGGAAAACCTGCTTTATGTCCGGCTGCGGCCCGGCGATCGCTTCAAGGTCGACCAAGTCAACAACGAGCATTCCAGCCGCGGCGGCAAGACGGAAACGAAGTCGGCTATGGATCTCGCGCAGGAATCAATGGACCAGCTGGTGAAATTCGTTTCGCTGCTGCAATCGGGCGAGAAGGGTTTTTCCTCGCGGCTGATTCCGGCCCAGCAGTTTGAATATGGCGGGGATTACGATCACCTCGCCCGCGTTTCGGAATGGTCGACGGCAGAGACCGAGCAGGAAGGCGGCGGCGATGAGTGATTTTTCCGCCGACGACATCGCCACCCTGCCCGACAGCGACGATCCCGGCGTCTGGATCAGCTGGACGACCATCCAGCAGTCGATCGCCTCCGACCCCGAACGCTCGGCCTGGGTTTCGGCCAACGCCGGCTCCGGCAAGACGCATGTGCTGACGCAGCGTGTGATCCGCCTGCTTCTAGCAGGTGCGCGGCCCTCGGCGATCCTTTGCCTCACCTATACCAAGGCGGCAGCGTCCGAAATGTCGAACCGTGTCTTCGATCGGCTTGCCGCCTGGGCGACGATGCCGGACGAGGAGCTGAAGAAACGCATCGCCGATATCGAAGGCAAGGAGCCCGATATCTTCAAGCTCGCCGAGGCACGCCGGCTCTTTGCCAAGGCGCTGGAAACACCTGGCGGACTGAAGATCCAGACCATCCATGCTTTCTGCGAGGCTTTGCTGCATCAATTTCCGCTTGAAGCAAACGTCGCCGGGCATTTCTCCGTTCTCGACGACCGCGCTGCCGAAGTCCTGCTGGACGATGCGCGCCGTGCCTTGCTGACGGCAACGACGCCGCATGGCGATGCCGAACTGGCGCGAGCTTTCGACTATGTGCTCGATCTCGGCGATGAATCCGGCCTTGAGACCCTACTGGGTGATATCGTCGCCAATCGCAACGCGATCCGCCGCTTCACCGAAGCGGCCGAGCGCAAAGGCGGCATCGAGGCCGCACTGCTTGCCCGGCTTGGCCTTACGCCCGGTGAGACGGAAACGAGCATTGCCGAGCAATATTGGCCGCTGCCCGGCCTCTTAGGCGCGACGCTGGAGCTTTATCTGACGCTTGCCGACGAGAAGGGCGGCGCCAAGGCTCAGGAAGTTGCTTACGCGCTGCGGCTTGCCAAGCGTGAGGCAGATCCGCTTGCCCGCGCCGAAATCCTCGAAAAGGCCATGCTAACCGCCAAGGGCGAACCGAAGTCGGACAGCCAGTTCTTCGTCAAGGCGATGCTTGCGGATGCGCCGGCACTCGCCGATGCCGTCGCTGAAGCACGCGCCCATGTCGTTGCCTGCCGCGACCGGCTGAAGCTGATGCGGATGTATCGCGCCACCCATGCCGCCCTCATTCTCGCCGATCGCCTGAACCGCGACTACGAGGAGCTGAAGAAGCGCCGCAGCCAGCTCGATTTCGAAGACCTCATCACCCGCACGGCCGATCTCTTGACCAAGAAGGATGTCGGCCCCTGGATTCACTATAAGCTGGATCAGGGCATCGACCACATTCTCGTGGACGAGGCGCAGGATACGAGCCCGATCCAATGGCGCGTCATCCAATCGCTGGCGGAGGATTTCTTCTCCGGCGACAGCGCCCGGCCAACGCTGCGCACGATCTTTGCCGTCGGTGACGAGAAACAATCGATCTATTCGTTCCAGGGCGCGCGTCCTGAACGCTTTTCCGAGGAGAGCGACCGCACGCGGCGCCGCGTGGCGGCGAGCGGCCAGCAATTCTCGTCGATCCGCCTGCCCCTCTCCTTCCGCTCGACAGCCGATGTACTCGGCGCCGTCGACCATGTCTTCACCAGCCCGGAGAATGCCCGAGGACTCAGCGCCCTCAACGAGCCTGTGGTGCATCGCTCCAGCCGCATCGGCCACCCCGGCGCCGTCGATCTTTGGGAGACGATCTCGCCGGAGCCGGCCGCCAGGGAAGAAGACTGGACGGCACCTTTCGATTCGACGCCTGAAAGCGCGCCGGCCGCCATCCTGGCGCGACGAATGGCGCACATGATCGGCAATCTGATCGGCCGGGAAACGATCATCGAGAAGGGCAAGGCCCGTTTCATCGAGGCCGGCGACATTCTCGTGCTGGTGCGCAAGCGCGACAGCTTCGTCAACGCGCTGACGCGTGCCCTGAAACGACGGGGCAACATTCCTGTTGCCGGCGCCGATCGTCTGGTGCTGACGAGCCATATCGCCATTCAGGATCTTCTGGCGCTCGGCCGTTTCCTGCTGTTGCCGGAAGACGATCTTTCGCTCTGTGCGCTCATGAAGAGCCCATTGTTCGACCTTAGCGAAGAGGATGTCTTTGCCGTTGCCGCCTATCGCGACGACGAGGAAAGCGTCTGGAGCCACCTGCAGAGATTTGCCGTAGACGGCCATGACCGCTTCAGCCAGGTGGTCGAACGCTTAAGAACCTTCCTTGCTTTGTCCAGGAGCCTTCCTGTTCATGATTTTTATGCACGGGTGCTCGGAAGCTTTGGCGGCCGACGGAAATTTCTGGCGCGGCTTGGCACCGAAGTCAGCGATATCCTCGACGAATTCCTGACCTTCACGCTCGATCACGAGACGAGCGGCCTGCCCGGCCTGCAATCCTTCATCTCGACGCTGGAGCTGGAAGCGCCGACGGTCAAACGCGAGCAGGACAAAGGCCGCAACGAGGTGCGGATCATGACGGTGCACGCCTCGAAGGGATTGGAAGCGCCGATCGTTTTCCTCGTCGATAGCGGCGGCAAGGCCTTCACCCATACACATCTGCCGAAGCTGCGGCTGATCGAAACCGGCAAAGACGAGATCCCGCTGCCGGTCTGGGTGCCGGTCTCGGCGCTCGCCAATTCGCTGACGCAGGCCGATACGGCGCGGCTGCAGGCGCTGGCGGAGGAGGAATATCGCCGGCTGCTCTATGTGGGCATGACGCGCGCCGCCGACCGGCTGATCATTTGCGGCTACCGCGGCATCCGCGAAAATGCCGATACCTGGCAGGCGATGATTTCCGCAGCGCTGCGCGGGGATGAGCTGCGCTGCACGCAGAAGACCTTCACCGGCCCGGATGGCGACTGGCAGGGCTTGAGCTGGCGGGTTGCGCAGGTTCAGCTCGAATTCGAGACCGCGAGGGAGCATGAGAAACGCTCCGAACGCGCTGGCCTGCCCGACAGCCTCAACCGCCCGCTCCCGCCGCAAAGAAGCCTGCCGCGGCCGCTGAGCCCCTCCGGCGTAGGCACCGTCATCGATGAGGAAGCCGACGATCTGCTGGTGACTTCGGCGCTGTTCGGCGAGAAAGCCAAATCCGACCGCGCCTTGCAGAAGGGTCGCTTCATCCACCGTATGCTGCAGACTTTGCCTGAAATCGCGCCAGAAGAGCGCGCCGATGCCGCCCGGCGCTACGCCGAGCGGGCCGCGCGCTTGTGGCCGCCGGCCGAGCAAGGGGCGCTGGTGAAGTCCGTCATGGCGCTGCTGTCGCATCCGGATCTGCAGGGCACGTTCAGCACCCATGCGCAGGCGGAAGTGTCGATCATGGGCACGCTGAAGCTCGGCGGCCAGTCCTATGCCGTCTCCGGCCGTATCGACCGGCTGGCTGACCTGGACGATCGTGTCGTCATTCTCGACTATAAGACGAATCGCGTGCCTCCTGCCGAGGAAAGCAGCATCCCCTTCGCTCACAAAGCTCAGCTGGCCATCTACCGCGAGATCCTTTCGCCGCTTTATCCGGGAAAGCGCGTCGACTGCATGCTGGTCTATACCGAAAATGCCTCGATCTACACGCTGTCGGATAGGGCACTTGCATTGGCGCTTGCGGAGCTCGAAACAAAGTGAAATACCAGATATTGAAATATGGGCACCGCACCATCACATATCTAGCAACCCGCAAATCCTGGTAAGGAGCAGCCTATGGCTACCGTTAAAGTCGATACCTCCAACTTCGCCACGGAAGTGCTGCAGTCTGCAGAGCCTGTTGTCGTTGATTTCTGGGCCGAATGGTGCGGTCCGTGCAAGATGATCGCCCCGGCTCTGGAAGAGCTTGCCGTGCAGTTCGAAGGCAAGGTCAAGGTTGCGAAGCTCAACATCGACGAAAATCCGGAACTGGCCGCCCAGTTCGGCGTTCGCTCGATCCCGACGCTCGCCATGTTCAAGGCCGGCGAAGTCGCTGACATCAAGGTCGGCGCCGCTCCCAAGACGGCCCTGCAGAACTGGATTTCCAGCGCAGCCTGATCGATATCGACTGTAGGAACAAGAACCCCGCTTCGGCGGGGTTTTTTGTTGGTCCGGAGAGAGCGGGTCATCCTTGCCCTTCGAAGCTTCGCACCTCAGGGTGAGGATGGAGCAGGCTCGTCTCCATGGCAACGCAGAGGCAAGGAAGAAATGAGCCCGTAGCGGCTGGGTACGAAGGTCAGCCTTCATGCGGAGGAGGCCCAGGCCGTCTCGAAGCACGAGGGCGGGTGGTTGACCAACCCGACCAGAATCACCGCGGCGGCGTGCCGTTGTCGGTAAGGACATCGCCGACCAGATAGAGCGAACCGCCGATCAGGATGCGTGGGGGAGGCGAATTTGGCACGGCCGCACCCTTGATCGCATCCAGCGCCTCAACGACGCTGGACATGGGTTCGGCGACAAGGCCGGCATCATAGGCTGCATTCGCCAGGATGACTGGATCGATCATGGCTTCGCTGCCTCGGATCGGCACGCAATAAACCTTTTCGGCCAGGCCGACAAAGGCTTTGAAATAGCCGATCGGATCCTTGGTATTGATCATGCCGATGATCAGAAATAGAGGCCGCGGCTGGCGCTCCTCGAAATTCGCCATGGCCTCGGCGATGACTTCGCCGGCGCCGGGATTGTGGCCGCCATCCACCCAGATCTCGGCGCGCTCCGGGACATGCGCAACCAGCTCACCTTCCGTCAGTCGCTGCAGGCGGCCTGGCCATTCGACCGAGGTCATCGCCTTTTCCATCATGGCTTCAGTCACGACGAAGCCAGCAGCCTTGACGGCGCGGATGGCGGCGGCGGCATTGCCATATTGGTGGCGGCCCGGCAGGCGCGGCAGCGGCAGGTCGGCAAGGCCGAACTCGTCCTGATAGACCAGCTTGCCATATTCCTCATGGGCGGAGAAATCCTGGCCAAAGACGGCGGTCGGGCAACGAAGCCGCTCGGCTGTCGAGATCAGCACGTCGAGTGCTGCATCATAGTCCTGATGGCCTATCACGACGGGATGGCCCGATTTCATGATGCCGGCCTTTTCGGCAGCGATCAGTTCGACGCGGTCGCCGAGATAGGGCTGATGATCGAGCGAAATCGGCATGATGACCGACACCGCGGGATCGGACATGACATTCGTGGCATCGAAACGGCCGCCAAGGCCAACCTCGATGACGGCAACATCTGCCGGATGCTCGGCAAAGAGGAGAAAGGTCGCGGCCGTCAGGATTTCGAAGACGGTGATCTTCTGCCCGCCATTGGCCTTGGCGATGCGTCTCAGCGCATCGGCAAACACGGCATCGTCGACGAGCTTGCCGCGGCCGCCCTTGACGCCGATGCGATAGCGCTCGTGCCAATTGACAAGGTGCGGTGAGGTGTGGACGTGCACGCTATAGCCGCCGGCTTCGAGCAGCGCGCGGCAGAAGGCCGTGACGGAGCCCTTGCCGTTGGTACCGGCGACATGGATCACCGGCGGCAATTTCTGATGAGGGTTGCCGAGGGCGTCGAGCAGCCGGGTTATTCTCTCCAGAGAAAGATCGAAGCCCTTGGGGTGCAACCCCATGAGCTTCTCGATCTCGCGTGCTGCCTCGCTCATTGCGGATTGGTCCATAGACGTCATCCCGCACCTCCGCCCGTCGGCAATCGATAATGTCAGGCGCTCGCCGCTATCGCCAGTGCCGCGCCATTCTTGTTCTTGACCGATACGTCGTTTGCCGGCGCCTTGGTCAGGATCTTCAGAAGCGTCGCCAGGGTGTCAGGAATGTCGTGACGCTTGACCACCATATCCACCATGCCGTGCTCCAGCAGGTATTCCGAGGTCTGGAAGCCCTCGGGTAGCTTTTCGCGCAGCGTCTGCTCGATCACGCGCTTGCCGGCGAAGCCGATTTCAGCCCCGGGTTCGGCCAAATGAATGTCGCCAAGCATAGCGTAGGAGGCCGTGACGCCGCCGGTCGTCGGATTGGTCAAAACCACGACGTAGGGCTGGCCAGCTTCCTTCAGCATGTCGACGGCGACCGTCGTGCGCGGCAGCTGCATCAGCGATAGAATGCCTTCCTGCATGCGGGCGCCGCCCGAAGCCGGGAACATCACGACAGGGCATTTTTCGGCGATTGCACGCTCGAAAGCCTTCACGATCGCTTCGCCGGCCGCCATGCCGAGCGAACCGCCGATGAAGTTGAACTCATGCACGATGGCGACGAGCTTCAGGCCGCGAACTTTGCCGACGCCGGAGAGGATCGTATCCTCCTGCTCGGTCTTCAAGCGGCTGTCCTTCAGGCGGTCGGTATATTTCTTCGAATCCCGGAACTTCAGCGGGTCCTGCGCGACCTTCGGCTGCGGCAGGGCTTCGTATTCGCCGTTGTCGAAGAGATCGGCAAGGCGAGCCTTGGCCGGCATCTTCATGTGGAAGCCGGATGCGGGAATGACCCATTTGTTGTCTTCCAGATCCTTGTGGAAGACCATTTCGCCCGTTTCCGGGCACTTGATCCAGAGATTCTCCGGAACCTCGCGACGGCCCAGCATGGAATTGATCCGCGGGCGGACGTAGTTCGTGATCCAGTTCAATTCGAAACTCCTAATCGACCGAATTAATCGATATCCTAGTCGTCACCAAATGCCCATAGGCTTTTCCCCTCAATCCGCAGGGGATTGATGAGAGGCCTATATGGGGAAACTATTCGGCGGCAACAAGGCGGGCAGAACGTGTTCCCGTTGACAGGCCGCGCACCAGGGTGGCGACAGCCTGGATGGTGTCTGCTGTTGCCTTGCCGTCCTTGGTGAGGCTGGTGGCGATCTGGTTGACGATCGCGGTGCCGACGACAACGCCATCGGCGGACGCGCCGATCAGCTTGGCGTGTTCGGCCGTCTTGACGCCGAAACCAACGCAGACCGGCAGACCGGTATGCTGCTTGATGCGCTCGACGGCACCCGAGACCAGCGACGGGTCGGGCAACGCCGAACCCGTGATACCGTTCATCGAGACGTAGTAGACGAAACCGGTCGTGTTCTTCAGAACCGTCGGCAGGCGCTTGTCATCGGTGGTCGGCGTTGCCAGGCGGATGAAATTGATGCCCTTGCGAATGGCCGGAATGCAAAGCTCGTCATCCATTTCCGGCGGCAGGTCGACGACGATCAGGCCGTCGATGCCGGCAGCGATCGCATCGTCGAGGAATTTTTCGACGCCGTAGATGTAGATCGGATTGTAATAGCCCATCATCACGATCGGCGTATCAGTATCGACTTCGCGGAAATCGGCGGCGAGCTGCAGCGTCTTCTTCAGCGTCTGGCCGGCCTTAAGCGCACGCTGGCCGGCAAGCTGGATCGCCGGGCCGTCGGCCATGGGATCGGAAAAGGGCATGCCAAGCTCGATGACGTCGGCGCCGGCTTCCGGCAGCGCCTTCATGATGCCGAGCGAGGTCTCGTAATCGGGATCGCCGCCCATGAAATAGGTGACGAGTGCCGGGCGGCCTTCAGTCTTCAAAGCGGCGAAGCGTTTGTCCATACGTGCGGTCATGGCGTCTAACTCACATTCCCAGAATCTTGCCGACGGTGAAGATATCCTTGTCACCACGGCCGGAGAGGTTCATCAGGATGATCTCGTCCTTGCCCATCTTCGGGGCACGCTTGATCACTTCGGCGAGCGCATGGCTCGGCTCGAGCGCCGGGATGATGCCTTCGAGGCGCGTCAGCGTCTGGAAGGCTTCGAGCGCCTCATGGTCCATGATCGGCACATATTCGGCGCGGCCGATATCGTTCAGCCAGGAATGCTCCGGGCCAATGCCGGGATAATCGAGGCCGGCCGAAATCGAATGACCTTCCTTGATCTGGCCATCGCCATCCTGCAGCAGGTAGGTGCGGTTGCCATGCAGCACGCCGGGCGAACCGGCAGTGATCGAGGCGCAGTGTTCGTCGCCCTGGAGACCCTTGCCGCCTGCTTCGACGCCGACGATCTTGACGCTCTCGTCATCGAGGAAGGGATGGAAGATGCCGATGGCATTCGAGCCGCCGCCGACGGCCGCAACGACGAGATCCGGCAGGCGGCCTTCGGCCTCCAGTATCTGCGCGCGGGCTTCGGTGCCGATCACGGCCTGAAAATCGCGGACCATTTCCGGATAGGGATGCGGGCCGGCGGCCGTGCCGATCAGGTAATAGGTGTCTTCGACGTTGGTGACCCAATCACGAAGGGCTTCGTTCATGGCGTCCTTGAGCGTGCCGCTGCCGGCCGTTACCGGGATGACCTCGGCGCCCAAGAGCTTCATGCGGAAGACGTTCGGCGCCTGGCGTTCGACATCGGTCGCGCCCATGTAGACGACGCAAGGCAGGCCGAAACGGGCGGCCACGGTCGCGGATGCGACGCCGTGCTGGCCGGCGCCGGTTTCAGCGATGATGCGGGTCTTGCCCATGCGCTTGGCGAGCAGGATCTGGCCGATGCAGTTGTTGATCTTGTGCGAACCGGTATGGTTCAGCTCTTCGCGCTTGAAGTAGATCTTCGCGCCGCCAAGCTCTGCCGTCAGGCGCTCGGCAAAGTAGAGCGGGCTCGGTCGGCCGATATAATGCGTGCCGAGAGACTTCAGCTCCGCCTGAAAGGCCGGATCATCCTTCGCCTTCGCCCATTCCTCCTGCAGGTCCAGGATCAGCGGCATGAGCGTTTCGGCAACGAAACGACCGCCGTAAATACCGAAACGGCCATCCTCATCGGGGCCGGAGCGGAAGGAATTGGGTTTGGGCGTCTGGTTCACTTTCTACTCCCTGCTGCCGGTTCCGGCAGGCATGCTTCTGCAAAAGCGTCGAAAAACTGGTCGATCTTGCCTAGATCCTTCACGCCCGGCGCACTTTCCAGCGCGGAGGAAAGATCGATACCGCTGGCTTTGGTGCAAGCCAGCGCCTCGGCGACATTATCCTTGTTGACACCGCCCGAGAGCATGTAATCCACCCGATCGTCTAGCCAGCTCATCAGGCTCCAATCGAAGGATACGCCGTTTCCGCCCGGCAGCACAGAGCCGGCCGGCGGCTTGGCATCGAAGAGAAAGCGGTCGGCAATGCCGATATAGGATTCCACCCGCTTCAGATCATCGGCATCGCGCACCGACATGGCCTTCATGACGGGGACATTATGGACTGCCTTGATGGTCAGCACACGCTCCGGGCTTTCGTGGCCATGGAGCTGCAACATATCGGGCTTCACCAGCGCCATGATCTCGTCGAGATCGTCATTGGTGGGATCGACCGTGACGGCAACGACCTTGGCCTTGCCGCGGGCACGCTCGGCGAGCGCGCCGGCGAGATCGGGCTCGATATAGCGCGGGCTTTTTTCGAAGAAGATGAAGCCGATATGGGTAGCACCGCGCTCAAGAGCACGATCCACCGCTTCCGGCGTCTTCAGACCACAAATTTTGATATCGGGGTTCATGGCAGCGGAGTGACACGAAAATTGGAAAGAGTCGAGCCTAAAGGCGACGGTCAACCGCGGTTTTTCAGCCCGTGACCCACGCAACGGCCGCTTGAAACAACAGTTTGCGGTTACTTTACGGCGATCACGACCTTGCCTTTGGCGCGACCGGTCTCGACATAGGCCAGCGCCTCATTCGTGTTCTGGAACGGGAATATCCGATCAACAACCACTCTTATGGCCCCCGCCTCTATCAAAGAGGCGATCTTGCCGAGCTGTACACCGTTCGCGGCCATGAAGAGGAACGAATAGCTGACGCCACGACGTTTTGATTTTCTCCGAATGCCGAAGCTCAACAGCCCCATGAGCAGCTGAAACAACCATCCGGAACCATTCTGCCTGGCAAATGCCGCGTCCGGCGGACCGGAAATTGAGATGAGCTTCCCACCCGGCTTCAGGACACGAAGCGATTTCTCCAGCGTATCCTTGCCAAGGCTGCTCAGCACGACGTCGTAACCCTGCAATACCTTTTCGAAATCATCTTTCTTGTAGTCGACGACGACGTCGGCTCCGAGGCTTTTGACGAGATCGACATTGGCTGCGCTCGTCGTCGTCGCAACATGCGCTCCAAGGTATTTGGCGAGCTGGATGGCGACCGTTCCCACGCCACCCGAGCCCGCATGGATGAGTACCTTTTGCCCCTTCCTCAGTTTTGCCTTCTCGACAAGCGCCTGCCAGGCGGTCAACGCAACGAGCGGCACCGACGCCGCCTCTTCCATCGTCAGGTTCTGCGGCTTGAGCGCCACGTCAGCTTCGTTCATCGCGATGAACTCCGCGAATGTGCCGATGCGATCCTGGGCCGGGCGCGCATAAACTTCGTCGCCCGGCTTGAAGCCACGGACACTGGAGCCGACCCGGACGACGACGCCCGCGACATCGTTGCCGAGGATGAGCGGAAGCCGATAAGGCAGGATGAGCTTGAACTCGCCATCTCTGATTTTGGCATCAAGAGGGTTCACGCTGGCGGCATGAACCTCCACCATCACATCATTTTCTCGCAACTCCGGCACCGGGCTTTCACCGAACCGAAGAGCGCCACCTTTCGCATAGCGATCGATCAGAAATGCTTTCATGGGACTGACTTTCGTTTCCAGGGTAGCGAATAGCCGGGCATCGAAGACGCCGCATTCGGCAATGGAGGTTATCAGGCGGGAAGCCCGTTGAACTTGCGCAGGTTTTTGTCGACGAACGCTTCGGGGAGAAAACGGCGTATGAAGTGAACCTGCTTTGCCATCTTGCCTGCGGTATAGCGTCTCTTAGGCGATGCGGCGTTGGCGGCTTTGACCACCATGTCGGCGACCACCTCGGGCGCATCCCCTCTCTCGACGATCTCACGCATCAGCTTTTCCGCATCGGCGCGAGCTTTATCGTACGGAGAGAGCGGTCGATCCGGCCGCGTGATGTTCTCTTCGAAGGCGGTACGGGTAACACCTGGTTCGACGAGGACGACGCGTATGCCTTGCGTGCGGACTTCGTGGTCGAGAGATTCGGAATATCCCTCTAGGGCATGTTTTGTCGATGCATAGAGTGCATTGTAGGGCGCAGGAATCAGCCCGAGGATGGAGCTGATATTGACGATTCTGCCTTTCCTCTGCCGTCTCATTACAGGCAGGATCGCGTTCGTCACGCGCAGAACGCCGAAGACGTTGACATCGAAAAGTGCCCTCGCCTGTGCCACGGAGGATTCCTCGGCGCCGCCAAGCAATCCAATTCCCGCATTGTTGACGAGCAGATCGATCCTTCCGGCGCGGACCATTATATCATCGACTGCCGCCTGCACGGATTTATCGTCCGTGACATCACAGACCAGCATCGAAACGCCGTCGGGAGCGTCGGCCAACGGTTTCCGGCTGGTTCCAAATACTTTGTATCCCTCGCGCCGTAGCGCCTGCGCGGTCACTCGCCCAATACCGGAAGAGGCGCCCGTGACGAGGGCGACGCCGCGTTCTGTCTTACTCATCGGTCTTCGCTTTCATTTTCACGTGGAACATCGATGAACATTCTGTTACTATCAAATCAGTAGTAAGTCACTATCAAAAAGATATCGACATGAAGAATCTTTCGAACCAGCCATGTCTGATCGCCCGCAGCCTCGCATTGGTGGGTGATGCGTGGAGCATGCTCATCATGCGGGACGCCCATGCAGGGCTCACCCGCTTTGACGAGTTTCGCAAGAGCCTCGGCATCGCGCCGACGATGCTGACCGCCCGGCTATCCGCACTTACGGAAGACGGCCTGCTGGAGAAACGCCGCTACTCCGAGCGGCCTCCGCGTGATGAATATGTGCTGACGGCGGCTGGTCAGGATTTTCTGCCGGTCCTGTTTGCAATCGGGGCATGGGGGCGCAAGCATCGCCCAAGCGACGGCGTGACCCGCTTCTTCGACGCTGAAACTGGATCGGAGATCGATGCCGTCACGATTGACCGTGCGACGGGGGCTCCCATCGGAACGCGCCGGATCCGCATTGCGGGGCCGGAATGAATCGTTCCCGGGCGAGGAGCAGAGATATTTACTCGTGCAACATGCCGCTATCGGCTCACGGCCGGGTTTGAGCGCCTTCAATCGACCCGAACAGCATGCTCAATCAAAATCGATCGCGTGCAGCTGGCTGCCGTGGCGCTTCAGCCAGGCCTTGGCCTCGTCCATGTCGGGGCAGAGCTTGCGGCAGAGCGCCCAGAAGCGCGGGCCGTGGTTCATTTCGCGCAAATGCGCGACCTCATGGGCGGCGAGGTAATCGATGACCAATGGCGGCGCCATGACGATGCGCCAGGAGAAGCTTAGATTCCCTTGCGAGGAACAGGAGCCCCAGCGGCTGCGGGTATCCTTCATGGTGATGGACGTGACACTGGCGCGAATGGCCTTGGCGTGGACAGCCACAAGCTTTTCCAGATCGGCGCGCGCCTCCTTCTTGAGGAAGGTGGCGATGCGGCGGCCGGCATGTTCCGGCAGGCCGCTGACACGCAGCACCGGAACGCCCTCGACGATAATGGCTTCGGTGAGACCGCGCAGGGTGCCGGTATGCTCGATCCGATGGCGCACGCCGCGCAGCAGGATTTCGCTACCGCTGCGCAGGCTGCTGTCGACCGAGAATTTCGCGAGCTTCGTCAGCAGCCAGCCCTGATGCCGGTCGAGGAAGGCATTGACCTCGCGTGCCGCCAACCCACGTGGAATGGTCATCTTCAGCGACCTGCCGCCGGGCTCGATCCGGAGCGTGATGCGCGTCGCGCGCTCGTGCTGGCGGATCGTCAGCGGCATCAGCCGGCCGGCGACGTCAAGCGTGCGCGTTTCCGGCGCGGCCAACTTGGCTTGCGGTTTGCGGGATCTGGAAAGCAGCGGAAACATGAGGCAGTTTTATATGATTCGCGAGTGTTTCTGGCAAAGAAAAACCGGCATCGGATGATGCCGGTTTCGACCTCGTGACGGAGCTGCCGTCACGGCGTCTGGAATTCGGTCGGCGAGCCGCCATTGTCATTGCGCTTGACGTTGTTGCGCTCGCGCATGAAACGGTCGAACTCATCCTGATCCTTGGCACGGCGCAGCTCGCGGACATAGGTGTCGAACTCGGCGCGCATCTCGTCCAGCTTGCGGCGCTCCTCTTCGAGGCGCTCAAGTTCGGCCTTGCGCCAGTCGTCAAAGGCGACGTTGCCGGTGGAGAAGGAGTGGCGATGACGATTGCGATGACGTCCGCAGCCAGCAAACATGCCGTCGGTCCTTTCGTTTACATCCCGTTTGAATTCCCGCAGACGTTCTCCAAAGAGAATATAGGCGAGCATGGCAAAGCCCAGCGGCCAGAAGACCACGAAGCCAAGCACCATCAGGGCAATAGTAGCCGGAGTCCAATCCGGGCGAAGCAATGCAGATTGATTCATTGTCAGGTATCCTCGCACGGCGCATCGCCCCTCGACCGATACCGGTCAATGGTCAGGCTTCTGCGCGGTTTTTAAAGCTCTACCTGCATCTCAGCGCGTTCCAAGGACGCGCGGCGCGGTAAACGGCCCGATCACTGCGGTACCGCTGGAATCGAGATGGTAACCTCTTCGTGAGGCTTCAATGGGATCGCCAGGTGGAATCGGACAAGTCCTTGAATCCGCCCGGATAATTCAACAAAAGCTAATAGTTTGCACAGCGGGAACGGTTCGGCTCCTCAACAAGCTCCGAACCGCTCTATCCCGTTGATTTTGCTTGCGCTCAGGCGGACTTTCCGCCCTTGATGACGCGCTTGACAACCGACCGACCGGTACGGGCATGCTCGCGGGTGAAGGTGAGGATGCGCGGCGCGATCTCGCGGCGGAAGCGCGAGCCGTTAAAGACGCCGTAATGGCCGACATCCGGCTGCAGATAGTGCATGCGCATATGGTCGGGGATATTGGTGCATATGGTCTGTGCCGCATGCGTCTGGCCGACGCCGGAAATATCGTCGTTTTCGCCTTCGACGGTCAGAAGCGCGACGTTGCGGATGGCGGAGGTATCGACACGTTCGCCGCGGTGCATCAGTTCGCCCTTGGGCAACGCGTGTTTGATGAAGACCTGATCGACCGTCTGCAGATAGAATTCCGCCGTCAGATCCATGACAGCCAGATATTCGTCGTAGAAATCGCGGTGCTTCTCGGCCGGTTCGCCGTCATTCTTGACGAGGTGCACGAAGAAGTCCTTGTGGGCGATCATATGGCGGTCGAGGTTCATCGACATGAAACCGGAAAGCTGCAGGAAGCCGGGATAGACGGGCCGCATGAAGCCCGGCTGCGGCCAGGGCACGTTCATGACGACATTGTCGGCAAACCATTCCAGCGGCTTTTCCTTGGCAAGCTGGTTGACGGCAGTCGGATTGATGCGGGTATCGATCGGGCCGCCCATCAGCGTCATCGACGACGGCGCCAGGCGGTCGCCCGCCGCCTCCATGACGGCCGCCGCCGCCAAGACCGGCACCGAGGGCTGACAGACGGCGACGACATGCGTATCCGGGCCGAGGTGGTGCAGCATCTCGATGACATAATCGATATAATCCTCCAGATCGAAGGTGCCTTCCGTCATCGGCACCATACGGGCATCGATCCAGTCGGTGATGTAGACATCTGCGCCCGGTAGCAGGGCTTCCACGGTGCCGCGCAGCAGCGTCGCATAGTGGCCGGACATCGGCGCGACGATCAGGATGCGGGGATCGGCGCTATGGCCGGCGGGCAGGCTGCGCTCGAAATGGATGAGATTGCAGAAGGGCTTCTTCCAGACGATCTTTTCGTGCACGGAGACGCGTTTGCCATCGATCTCGGTTTCAGGCAGGCCGAATTCCGGCTTGCCATAGCGCCGGGTGGTGCGCTCGAAAACCTCGAGGCTCGCCGTCAAGGTCCGGCCGAATACCGTATGCGAAAGGGGATTAAGGGGATTGGCATAGGCCAGGCGCATCATGTCCGCCGCGGCGCGAAAAGGGGCGAGAGCGGCATGATTGAGTTCATAAAACTGATAAAACATGGGGGCTTTACCTTTCGTGATGCGGGCGCCGGGCCGCGCAAATCACCTAAATCATTGAAGCGCACGCGTTTTGCGTGTCGCTGCCTCCACTGCGGCGCTCCTCCGGTCGCGCGGTGCAGCAGGATAATGATGGCTCCTCGGGCACGATCCTCATCCTTCCTATAATCCAACCTAGCAGTTTTTGCTGCAGAGCAACATAACTACAATTGGTTCTTATCTATAAAAAACGCCGGAGAATTGCTTCCCCGGCATCAAGAATGATCTCGAAAGGTTAAAGTTCCTGAGCTCAGGCATCTGCGAGGAAGGTCTGGCGTTGGGTGCCAAGGCCTTCCATGCCGAGCTCGACGACATCGCCCGGCCTCAGGTACTGCGGCGGCTTCATGCCCATGCCGACGCCGGGAGGCGTGCCGGTGGAGATGACGTCGCCCGGGTGCAGCGACATGAATTGGCTGAGATAGGAGACGAGATAGGCGACGCCATAGACCATGGTCCTGGTCGAGCCATTCTGCATCATCTTGCCGTTGACTTTCAGCCACATGCCGAGATTTTGCGGATCGGCAATCTCATCCTTGGTGACGAGCCAGGGGCCGATCGGACCGAAGGTGTCGCAGGACTTGCCCTTGGTCCACTGTCCCGAACGCTCGGTCTGGAAGGCACGCTCGGAGACATCGTGGGAAACGCAGTAACCGGCGACATAATCAAGCGCATCGGCTTCGCTGACATATTTCGCCTTCTTGCCGATGACGACACCGAGCTCGACTTCCCAGTCGGTCTTTTCAGAACCGCGCGGGATCAGCACATTGTCGTTCGGGCCGACGATAGCAGAGCTTGCCTTCATGAAGATGATCGGCTCCGGCGGTACGGTGGCGCCGGTTTCGGCAGCATGGTCGGAGAAGTTCAGGCCGATGCAGATGAACTTGCCGGTGCCGGCGACGCAGGCGCCGAGGCGGCCTTCCGGCAACTCCGGCAGGCTCTTCGGATCGAGGGCCGCAATCTTTGCCAGACCTGCCGGCGAAATCGCCTCGCCGCCGATATCGGCGACATGGGCGGAGAGATCGCGGATCTTGCCGTCGCTATCCAGAAGCGCCGGCTTTTCCTTGCCGACTTCGCCAACACGCAACAGTTTCATGGATTTTCCTTCCCTGCATTTTCAAAGACGAGATCGATGACGTCATATATGAACGAATTATTCACCAGTGTCATCAATCGATTTCCGAAAGCCTAGCATGGCTCGGCCCTCCGCGCTGGAAAAACAGCTTTTCTAGTTCGGGGATAATGACCTGGCGATTTCGACGATGGCGTCAAAGGCCGTATTGATGTCCTCAGCCGTCGCCTCGAACTGACCCGCCTGAAAGCGGATGACCAGCCGGCCGCCGACGCGGGTCTGCGTCAGATAGATGCGGCCGTCATTGTTGATGGCATTGAGCAGTCGCTGCGTATGCTGTTCCTGATCGACCCCCGCAGGCGCCTTATGATCGAAGGAGAACAGTGACAGGAACGGCTCGGTGACAACTTCGAAATCCGGCTCTGCAGCTAGGCGCATCGCCAGATTCTGCGACCAGGCGACATGATTGCGGATCATCGTCCGCAATCCTTCCAGGCCGTGATAGCGCAACAAAAACCAGAGTTTCAGCGCACGGAAACGGCGGCCAAGCGGCACGGACCATTCCGAGTAATTGATGATGCCATCATGGCCGTGCGTGCGCAGATATTCAGGCTGGATCGCCAGCGTGCGGACCAGCGTCTCCGGCTCACGAACGAACTGGACGGAGCAATCGAATTGCGCGCCGAGCCATTTATGCGGGTTGAAGACGACGGAATCGGCCTGTTCGACGCCTTGCCACAGAGTGCGGAATTCCGGGCAGATCATCGCCGAGCCCGCCCAGGCGGCATCGACATGGACATAGAGCCCATGCGCGTGGGCGACCTCAACGACGGCAGCGATATCATCGCAGGCGCCAACGCTGGTGCCACCGACGCAGGCGATGACGCCGGCCGGCAGCAAACCGGCAGCGCGATCACGCTCGATCGCCTCGGCAAGCGCCTTCGGGTCCATGGCCTTGTCGGGACCGCCAGAGGGAATCCGCACCAGATTTTCCTGGCCAACGCCCGATATCCAGATGGCACGATCGATGGACGTATGGACCTGGTCGGTCGAATAGATGCGCACTGCCTTGTTGGCCGCAAGCCCGCTTTTGTTGCCCTGCCAGTCCAGCGCTCTTTCGCGCATGACCAGCACAGCCGCAAGGGTCGCGGTCGAGGCGGAATCCTGGATGACGCCGGTGAAGGTTTCAGGCAGGCCGAGCGCCTGGCGCAGCCAGTCAACGACCTTCGTTTCAAGTTCGGTCGCGGAGGGCGATGTCTGCCAGAGCATACATTGCGCGGCGATGGCGCTGACCAGATATTCGGCAACCACCGAGACGGGGGCGGCATTGGCAGGAAAATAGGCGAAAAAGCGCGGATGCTGCCAATGCGTCATGCCGGGCACCAGGATATCCTCAAAATCTTTGAAGATATCCTCCATGGTTTCGCCCGTTTCCGGTGGAGAATCGGCGATATGAGCCGCAATCTCGCCCGGCGCCATCTTCGGCCGGACCGGCCTGTCGCGAAGCGACGCACGATAATCCGCGCCCCAATTGGCCGCCTTCTCCGACCACTGCCGGAACTCCTTCCAGTTCATGACGGTCCTCCCTGATCCATCGCCTGTTCTGTCGAATGCGGCGGACCTTAGACCGGTTTTTGAAGGCGGTCGAGTATCAGAACAGCTCGTCGAGCGCCGGCCCAAGCGGCACGATGCCGGTGGGATTGAGCGTCGAAATCGAGTAGTAGCCGCGCTTGATATGATCGAAGTCAACGGTTTCGGCAACACCGGGCCAATCGAACATCCGGCGGCAGAAGGACTGGAGATTGGCATAATCCGACAGCCGGCGGAGATTGCATTTGAACAGGCCGTGATAGGCGACGTCGAAGCGGACGAGGGTGACGAACAGCCTGATATCGCTTTCCGTGGGATGATCGGCGAAAAGAAAGTCCCTGCCCTCCAGCTCGGTCTCGACCTGATCGAGGCAATCGAAGACCTCGCTGAAGGCTTCTTCATAGGCGATCTGCGTCGTGGCGAAGCCCGTGCGATAGACGCCATTGTTGAGAGCGGGATAGATCCGGGTATTGAAACTGTCGATTTCATCCCGCTTGCCGGCCGGATAGAGATCGATGTCATTGCGGGCAAGATCGCCGAAGCCGTCATTCAGCATGCGCAGGATATCGGAGGATTCGTTGTTGACGATCGTGCCTTTCAGCTTGTCCCAAAGAACAGGCACGGTTGCGCGTCCGGTGAAGATAGGATCGGCCCTGGTGTAAATCTCGTGCATGTAGGCAGCGCCGTTGATCGGATCGTTCGTCGCACCGGGATAGTCGCCAAATCGCCAGCCCTGCTTGGACAACACGGGTTCGACGATGGAGACGGAAATGGCGTCTTCCAGACCCTTCAGCTTGCGGCCAATCAGGGTACGTGAAGCCCAGGGGCAGATCAGGGCGACGTAAAGATGATAGCGGCCGGCTTCCGCCTTGAAACCGCCGTCACCCGTCGGTCCTGCACGGCCATCGGGCGTGACCCAGTTGCGGAAGCTCGAAACCTGGCGAACGAAACCGCCTTTTTCATCCTTGGCCTGGACCGGCTGCCAATCCTCAGTCCATTTTCCATTTACCAGCAAGGCTTTGTCTCCGCTCGCACGCGTTCCTATCGGCGCTCAGCATAGCGGAACAGAATTTCACTGGAATAACGCAAACTTGAAACAGACTGTCTACCTGGCGAATGCGGATGTCTCTATGTATCAAATGACGCGTTTGCGATCAGCTTTATCGGAGAAATCTCATGGCGACATCCGTTTCCAACGTCAGGACCGACCATGCCAGCCGCTACCTCCAGCAGCTCTGCAAACATTGGAGCCATCGCTTCAGCGTGGAATTCGATGCGACTGCCGGCAGGGTGCCATTCAGCGCGGAAAACTTCCTCGGTCTGGCGGCCGAGCCCGGCAACCTCGTCATGACGCTGACGGTCGAGAAGCCCGAAGACCTCGAGCGCATGCAGAACGTCGTTGTCGACCACCTCAAGCGCTTCGCCTTCCGCGAGGAGCTCGACGTGAGCTGGACTGCCCGAGTTTAAGTTTCCATCGACTATTTATAACCAGCCAACGGCCAGTTTCGATCGCCCGCGGCAGACGCTCTCTAAGGAAGAAGCCCTCATGACATCAAGCAACAGCCGCGAATCCCAATATCCGATCGACAAGCTCTTTCTCGACCGCTGGTCGCCGCGCGCCTTTTCCAACGAGACCCTGCCGGAAGCCGACCTGCTGACCATACTGGAAGCGGCACATTGGGCACCCTCCGCCTCGAACCTGCAGCCTTGGCGTTTCCTCTATGCTCTGCGCGGCTCGGAACATTGGGACCGGTTTTTGAGCGTCCTGATCGACTTCAATCAGGGCTGGGTGAAATCCGCTGGTGCGCTGCTTTTCGTCATTTCCCGCACGCACAGCGGCGAGCTTGGCTCCGCCGAGCAGAAGCCCAGCTACAGCCACTCCTTCGATGCTGGCGCGGCCTGGGGCTTCCTGGCCATCCAGGCACATTTAGCCGGCTATGAAGCTCATGGCATGACGGGCTTCCACGTCGAAAAGGCGTATGAGGTTCTCGGCATTCCGGATGGCTTTCGCGTCGAGGCGGCCGTTGCGATCGGCAAGATCGGCGACAAGAATCAACTTCCGGAAAAGCTGCGCGAGCGCGAAGTGCCGAGCCAGCGCAATCCGCTTTCGGGACTGGCCTTCAACGGCACCTTCATCGCCAAGTAATCGATAAAAAAGCAAAAGGCCCGCCGAAACTATCCGGCGGGCCTTTTGTGTCTTCGTCGAACAATCAGATGTCGAGATTGGCGACGTTCAGCGCGTTGTCCTGAATGAACTCACGCCGCGGCTCGACCTCATCGCCCATGAGCCGGGCAAAGAGGCCGTCTGCATCGGTCGCATCCGTGACCCTCACCTGCAGCAGCGAGCGGACGTTCGGGTCGAGCGTCGTTTCCCAGAGCTGCTCGGCATTCATTTCGCCGAGACCTTTATAACGCTGCAGCGTCAGCCCCTTGCGACCGCCGGCGAAGATCGTATCCAGCAGCTGGCGAGGGCCGGAAATCTCCGTCTCTCCATCGCGGCGAACGAGCTTTGGCGGTGTGATATAGACTTCCTTCAACCGCGCGCCGAGCTGATCGATAAGGCGGGCATCCTGCGAACCGATGAGCGCCATGTCGAGGAAGACGACTTCCTTGACGCCGCGTACGGTGCGCTCAAAGCGCAGGCCGCCCTCGCCCGTCACAGCACCAGTCCAGCCGCGCTCGGTTTCCTCGGCGATGACATCTAGCCGCTTGGCAACATCATTGACGAGCGCCTCCGCACGCGCGGGATCGCTGACCATTTCGGCATTGAGAGCGCCTGCAATTGCCGCCTGCTCGACGACAGAGCGATTATAGCGGGAATGCAGATTGTCGATCAGCGTGCGCAGACGAAGCGCGTCATAGATCGCCTCGCGCAGATCCTGACCGGTACGGACTTCGCCGTTGCCGAGGCGCAGGCTCACATCGTCCGTGCCCTGGCCGATCAGATATTCTTCCAGCGCCTTCTCGTCCTTGACATATTGCACCGACTTGCCACGCGTCACCTTATAGAGCGGCGGCTGGGCGATATAGAGATGGCCGCGCTCGATGAGATCGGGCATCTGCCGGAAGAAGAAGGTCAGCAGCAACGTGCGAATATGCGCGCCGTCGACGTCTGCGTCCGTCATGATGATGATCTTGTGATAGCGGAGCTTTTCGGCGTTGAATTCGTCCTTGCCGATGCCGGTGCCGAGCGCGGTGATCAGCGTGCCGATTTCCTGGCTGGACAGCATCTTATCGAAGCGAGCGCGCTCGACGTTCAGGATCTTGCCGCGCAGCGGCAGGATGGCCTGGTTTTCACGCGAACGGCCCTGCTTGGCCGAACCGCCTGCCGAGTCGCCCTCGACGAGGAAGACTTCGGACTTGGCGGGATCACGCTCTGAGCAGTCGGCAAGCTTGCCGGGGAGCGAGGCGATATCAAGCGCGCCCTTGCGGCGGGTCAGTTCGCGCGCCTTGCGGGCCGCTTCACGGGCGGCAGCGGCTTCGACGACCTTGCCGACCAGAACCTTGGCTTCGGACGGATGTTCCTCGAGCCAGGTGCTGAGGGCTTCGTTGACCAGGCTCTCGACGACGGGGCGAACTTCGGAGGAAACCAGCTTGTCCTTGGTCTGCGACGAGAATTTCGGATCGGGAACCTTGACCGACAGCACGGCCGTCAGGCCTTCGCGGCAGTCGTCGCCGGTCAGCGTCACCTTTTCCTTCTTGGTAATGCCCGAGCTGTCCGCATAGGAGGTGATCTGGCGCGTCAGGGCAGCGCGGAAACCGGCCATGTGGGTGCCGCCGTCGCGCTGCGGAATGTTGTTGGTGAAGCAGAGTACGTTTTCGTGGTAGCTGTCGTTCCACCACATCGCAACTTCGACGGTGATTCCGTCCTTCTCGCTGCGGATCGAAACCGGCTTTTGAACCAGCGGCTTCTTGGCGCGATCGAGATAGGAGACGAAGGCTTCCAGGCCGCCGTCGTAAAGCAACTCTTCCTGTTTGACGTCGGAATGACGCTTGTCGGTCAAAAGGATGCGAACACCGGAATTCAGAAAAGCGAGTTCGCGCAGACGATGCTCGAGCGTGCTGTAATCGAACTCAATCATGGTGAAGGTTTCGGAGCTCGGCATGAAGCTGACTTCGGTGCCGGTCTCGTCGCCCGCATCACCCGTTTCCTTCAGCGGTGCATCCGCCACGCCATGGGTGAAGCTCATTTCATGGATCTTGCCCTGGCGGCGGATCTTCAGCTTCAGCCAGACAGACAGCGCGTTAACAACCGAAACGCCGACGCCATGCAGGCCGCCGGAAACCTTATAGGAATTCTGGTCGAACTTACCGCCGGCATGAAGCTGGGTCATGATAACCTCAGCCGCCGAAACACCTTCGCCGCTATGAATATCCGTCGGGATGCCGCGGCCGTTATCGGTAACCGTGACCGAGCCGTCGGGATTGAGCGTCACCGTTACGATATCGGCATGGCCGGCCAAGGCTTCGTCAATGGCGTTGTCGACGACTTCGTAGACCATGTGATGCAGACCCGAACCGTCATCCGTATCGCCGATATACATGCCGGGACGCTTACGCACCGCATCGAGGCCTTTCAGGACCTTGATGGAATCTGCGCCATACTCGGCGTTGCCACCATTATCGGTTACGGATGTGTCGGTCATATATTGAAGTCTTTCCAGTGTTTAGAGAACGCTACCGATCCGTAGAGCATGATGCCGAAAAGTGTGAGCGGTTTTCGGACGACATCATGCTCTACTTCTTTGAGTTTAGAGCGGATTCAGATTTCAGGTCGTTTCGACCTGAAATCATCCGACTCTAACGAATCAGCGGTTTTTCCTAGCCTGTATATAGGATGTTTCACCCTGAAGTTCCAAACGGAAGGCCCCGGAATCAGGTATAAAACAGGGGATTAAGGCGGTTTTCAGCCGGTTTTTCCGGCATTTTCCAGAACCTTCGAAAGTTCGCGGATCGTGGCCGCGTCAAGGCTGCGGATCTTGCCCGCCAAGTGGTTGACAAAGGCCGTATATTCCGGCGCAAGCCCGGATGTATCGACGACAACGCGCGGATCCGAAAAACGCGCCAACAGGAACAATTCCTCGGCCTCATCCCAGATGATGTTGAAATAGCCGGCAATGCGCTGCAGCAGGTCGAAGGTCGGCAGACCGCGCTTTCCGTGTTCTAAGGCGGATAAATAAGCCGGAGTCACGTTCAGTGCAGCCGCCATCTGCTTCTGCGAGACACCTTTGCGCAGCCGCAGCTTGCGTACCGCTTCGCCGAAAGGGGTCAAAGCTTCTCCCCCTTCAGGCGCGACAGGCGAATATAAAGCGCACCTTCGCCGCCGTGATGCTGTGCCGCCGTCTCGTAAGAGGAGATCAGAAAGCGGAATTCGGGCTTGGAAAACCAGAGCGGTACGGCACGCTTCAGCGCTCCTTCGCTGCCCATGGAGCTGCCCTTGCCTGTTATGACGAGCACATGGCGAAGACCGCGGCTATGGGCGCGCAGCAGGAAATCCAGAAGCATGCCATGGGCTTCGCTCTGGATGAGGCCGTGAAGATCGATCCTGGCCTCAAGTGCCAGATGCCCCCTGGCGATCTTGCGCTTGACGGGGCGTTCGAGCGGATGATGGCGGCCGGCGGGCTGCTTTACAGGCGCGGGAGCTTCCGGCGCTTCTGTCGACGCGGGCGCCGGTCCCGCCTTTGCAGCCCGGGTGCGTTCCTCGCTTTCGGCTTCCGCCTGCAGCGCCGCCTCGAAAGCCTCGATGTCGGCTATCCGGCCTGGCATAGGGCGTGTGCTCTTGGCGACCTTACCCCAGAGGATACGGTCTTCCGTGCTGAGCTTTCGTTCCTTGTCCTTCCGTTCCGGGGCCATCAGCCGAACCTCTGCGCCGCCGCCTTCGGGATGAGTATATAAAAATCGGCGTCATTGCGCACGGTACCGGCAAGCTCGCCGGCATCGTAGCCGGAGCCGGTAAAGATATCGCCACGCGCCGGCCCGACGATCGCCGAACCCGTATCGAGCGCCAGCATCAGCCGCGCGAAGGGCTTGCCTGCATCGAGGTGCGTCAGGCTTTCCGAACGGATGAAGAAGGGAAAACCGAAGGTGTGGACGAGCCTGTCGACCGCAAGGGAACGGCCGGCCACCAGCGGCACCTTTGCCGCTGCAATCGGCCCAAGAGCCGGGTCGCTGACATCGGCCTCGCGGAAGAAGATATAGGATCGATTGTGCCAGAGGACTTCATCGACCTGCTCGGGGTGTGCATAGAGCCAGTCGCGGATCGTCTGCATGGAGATCGTCGCGCGATCCAGCAGGCCGCGGTCGATGAGCAGGCGACCGACCGCCGAAAAGGGATGACCGGCCTTGGCAGCATAGGTAATGCGGCCGAGACGCCCATCGGGATAGCGCAGACGCGCCGCACCCTGCACATGCACGAAGAAGATATCGACCTTGGATTTCGCCCAGGCGATCTCCAGGCCCCTGCCTTCGAGATAGCCGCGATCGATCTCGCCGCGGTCGGGATAGGCGGAAATCGAACCGTCCTCAAGCCTGCCGAACACGTAGGACGGATCGAGCTCGGCAGGGCGATTGCTGTCATCGAGATCGATGAGATCGTCCGGGCGGCGATAAAAGGGATAGCGGTAGATCTCGTTCGGCTCGGCGGAGACTTCGATTTCCGGCTCGTAGAAGGCTGTCACGAAGCCGGCCGCGCCGCTATCGCGGCGAATGAAAAAGGGCTGACAGCGCTCCTCAAAGAAAGCCCGGGCTTCGGCCGCATTGCGCGGCTCCTTACCTTCCGCCGCTTCGAGGAGCGTCAGGAGATCATCGGCCGTCAGTCCCACCGCACCCGTGCGATAGGGCTTCACATCGTGGATATGGGTGCGACAGTCTTTCATCGCGCGAAAAAGGCTGGAAGGATCGTCCTCCTCCCAGCCCTTGAGATCGGCGAAGGTTGCCGGCTCCAGCCTGAAGTCCTGCGATAGGCTCGTCATTGTTCCGATTCGGTCGCCACGAGTTTCCAGTTCGGATCGCGCGAGCGCGTATCGCGGGCGAACGTCCAGAGGTCGCTGACCTCGGCCACGGCTTCGGCATCGCCATCGATCAAAGTACCCGCCTTGTCGTAGGTGGCCGAGATCATCTGGCTGACGATGCGCATGGTGATGAGGACATCCGTTCCCTTCACCTCGGCGGTGACGATATCGGCCTTGTCGATACCGACAAAGGTGGACTTCACCTTTTCGCCCCTGGCTTCGCGTTCGGCGATGGCGGCATCGAAGCCCTCGTAGACCTCGCGCGACAGCAGGCCTTTCAGCGACTTGCGATCGCCCTCGGCAAAGGCCATGACGATCATCTCATAGGCCATGCGGGCACCGTTGACGAATTCCTTGGGATTGAAGGAAGGATCCGCCTTGCTTACGTCGCGCAGCGAATCATTGAGCGGCGTGCCGGCCGGAGTAAAGGCATCGATGGCAGCAAAACGATCTTCCTCTTCGGTCCCGTCACGGCGCGGCAAGGTCACCACCTTGCCGGCATCCGGTGCCGTTGGGCCATTGGCCGGATCTGCGGAACCATAGAGATCGCGCGGCGGCTTCTCATTCCCCGTGCGGCGGCCGAGAACGCTGCGCAGCTGAAAGAAGATCAGCACCGCTGCCACCAGGAAAAAGATCGTCACAAAATCGTTTGCACCCATCTCGTATCGGAACCACCGTTAAAATTAAAAGATCAATCCCCATATAGTCCGCATCGATCTATCATTCAAATAGCGGACCGGTTTCTTTATTATACGCGCGAAACCAACGCTTACGCGAAGAAACCCGCTCTTAGGACCACCGTAACATGCGCCTATCACTTCTTCCTATCTTCGTCTTTCTGATGCCTTTGGCTGAAATTGCCGGATTCATCGTGGTTGGAAAGATGATCGGCGTCTGGGCGACACTGGGGCTTGTCATCCTCAGCGTGCTGCTCGGTGCTGCTCTTTTGAGAATCCAGGGCATCGGCATTCTCCAGCGCATTTCGGCCGAAAGCCGCAATGGCGGCGATCCCGGCCGCGAGATGGTGCATGGCGCCATGATCGTCGTTGCCGCCTTCTTCCTGATGCTGCCCGGCTTCATCTCTGATATCATCGGCCTGCTGCTCTTCATCCCGGCCGTGCGCGATCTCGCCTGGCAGGTCTTGCGCAAGCGCATCGTCGTCGTCGGCAATTCGCGGGCGTTCCGCCGAGGGCAAGGCCCGGGTGCCGGACCGCAGGGCCGACCGAACAAACCCGGAAACGTCGTCGATCTCGATGAAGGCGATTTTCATCGAGAGCCGAACCGCAACTCGCCCTGGTCGGACCGAAAGCGGCTGGAAGACTAGAGAACGGCCTCCGGAGTGCCGGAGCCATAAGGGTTGTAAGCCCCTTTTCTAAATGCTAGATGGCGACACCCATCGAGACGTGAGAGGACACCCCCATGGCCAACGAGACCAACGGCAACGGTGCTGCCAGCCCGAGCCTCAGCATCCTTGCTCAGTACACCAAGGATCTTTCCTTCGAAAATCCGGGTGCTCCGCGCTCGCTCCAGGCCCGGGAAAATTCTCCCGACATCAATATCAATGTGAATGTCAACGCCAACCCGCTGTCGGATTCCGATTTCGACGTCGTGCTGACGCTGAGCGCCGAAGCCAAGGATGGCGAGCGCGTTCTCTTTCACACCGAGCTGGTTTATGGCGGCGTCTTCCGTGTCACCGGTTTCCCGCAGGAACACATGCTGCCGCTGCTCTTCATCGAATGCCCGCGCCTGCTGTTCCCCTTCGCACGCCAGATCATCGCGGACGTCACGCGCAACGGCGGCTTCCCGCCGCTGATGATCGACCCCATCGATTTCGCGCAGATGTTCACGCAGCGCATGGCCGAAGAACAGGCCCGCGCCCAGGTTTCTGCCGTTCCGAACTGAGCCTCGATTTTTCCTGTTCTGGAAACGAAAATGCCCGGATCGCACGTCCGGGCATTTTCTTTTGATTCTTGAAAAAATGCCCTATTCGGAAGCAGGGTATTTCGACCAGATTCCCTTCGTGCCGAGCTTGGCGACCAGCGCCGCATGAGCCGCAAGCTCCTCCTCGGTCAGCCGGCTCGGCAACGGAGCGGGCCGCGCGAAGATATCGACGACGATTTCCTCCGCGACATCGTTCTGGCGCGAACGCGCCGATGAACCGGTGACACTGCCAAGCCCGAGCGCCGTCTGCCGGCCGCCGATCATCTCGATGTAGACTTCAGCCAGCAGTTCGGAGTCGAGCAACGCGCCGTGTTTCGTGCGGTGCGAGTTGTCGATGCCGTATCGACGGCAAAGAGCATCGAGCGAATTCGGACCCATCGGATGTTTCCGCCGAGCCATGGCCAGCGTATCGATCACCATGTCGGGCAGGATCGGCGGGCGGCCAAGTCTTGCGAATTCGGCGTTGACGAAGCCCATGTCGAAGGTGGCGTTATGCGCGATCCATTTGGCATCGCCGAAGAAGTTGAGGATCTTGTCGGCGACCTCTTCGAAGGGCGGCTTGTCCTTCAGCGATTCATCGGTGATGCCGTGCACCGCGAGCGCATCCGGATGCACCTTGCGATCACCCGGATTGATATAGAGGTGTAGCGTGTTTCCTGTTGGGAAATGGTTGATGAGCTCGATACCGCCAATTTCGATGATCCGGTCGGCCCTGTTATCGAGGCCCGTGGTTTCCGTATCGAAAATGATTTCGCGCATATCGAAACTCCGCTTTCCTATGTCTTGCTCTGCTGCTTGCGCCGCAGATCCGCAATAATTTCTCTGACCTGCTCGCCGGCCGCCTCGATGCTTCCACCGGTATCGATGACGTAATCGGCGCGCGCCCGCTTTTCCGCATCCGGCGTCTGGCGGGAGAGAATCATGTTGAATTTTTCCTCCGTCATGCCCGGTCGGGCAAGCACCCTCTCCCGCTGAATCTGTGGATCGCAGCTGACGACAACGATCTTATCCACTCGTTTGTCGGCGCCGGTTTCGAAGAGCAGAGGGATATCCAGCACAACCATGCCGGCGCCGGCCTTGCGTTGACGTTCCAGGAACTGACGTTCGCGTTCGCGCACCAGCGGATGAACGATGGCCTCGAGACGCTTGAAACCGGAGGGATCGCCGGCAAGCTTGCGGCTGAGCTCCTGTCGATCGACCTTGCCGTCGATGGTCGTTCCCGGAAAGGAAGCCTCGACCAGCGGCACGGCTTCGCCACTATAGAGATCATGCACGACCGCATCGGAATCGTTCACCGGTATTCCGGCTTCAGCGAAAAGTTTTGCCGAGGTCGATTTTCCCATGCCGATCGATCCGGTGAGCCCGATCTTGATCATACTAGTGCTTTTCCATGTCGGCGATGATCAATGCCCTCAAGGTTTCATCGACCGCCGGACGTTTTCCGAACCATTTCTCGAAGCCCGGCACGGCCTGATGCAGCAGCATGCCGAGGCCATCGACGATGGCGAAGCCCTGTTCCTGCGCCTGGGCGAGAAGCGGCGTCTTCAGCGGTACATAGACAATGTCGGTGACGACGGCGCCTTCTGCAAGAGTGGAAAAATCGATGCGGGGCGCTGCCTCGCCATCCATGCCGAGCGATGTCGTATTGATAAAGAGACCGGCACCCCGCATGACCTCGCCGAGTGCGGCCATCGGATGGGCATGGATCCGGTCGCCGAAGCGATCCGCCAATTCCTGCGCCCGCCCGACGGTGCGGTTGACCACATGAATTTCCTTGAAGCCGCGGTCGCGCACCGCCTGGATCACGGCGCGGCTGGCACCCCCTGCCCCGAGGACGATAGCGCGATCCCTGCGATCCCAGCCAGGATGACGCTCATCCAGATTCGCCGTGAAGCCGCGGCTATCGGTGTTCGTTGCGTGCAGCTCGCCGCCTTCGAGCCACAGGGTGTTGGACGCACCCAATTCTTCCGAAAGTTCGTCAGGCCGATCGGCGAGTTTGAACGCCGCTTCCTTGTGGGGGATGGTGACGTTGCCGCCGACGAAGCCGCTGGTGCCATCTTTCAGCGATGCAATGAAGGCGGCGAAATCCTCTACTGCCACTTCATGGGCACGATAGCTGCCGGCTAGACCGAGCTGCTTCAGCCAGTATCCGTGGATCAGCGGCGAGCGCGAATGCTTGACCGGATAACCCGTTACAAAAGCGTTTACGCTTTGTGTTTCACGTGAATCATCCATCGATCGTCCCCAACTCTCGCAGTTTTTCCAGAAGCGGCAGCATCGGCAATCCAACGATGGTGAAGTAATCGCCGTCAATTCTGGAAAAGAGCTGAATGCCTTCGCCCTCGAGTTGATAGGCGCCCACGCTCGACAAAGCCTTCTCGCCGACGCGGCCCAGATGGCGGCGAATGAAATCGGCCGGCAATTCCCGCATGGTCAGATCGGCGTGAGCCACATGCTCCCATATAATGTCGCCGTTGCGTGCGAGCGCGATGGCGCTGTTCAGCCGATGCGTCTTTCCGGACAAGGTCCGCAGATGATTTTCCGCATCGGCTATCGACTTCGGCTTGTGGAAGACCCGGGCACCCAACGACATGGTCTGATCGGAACCGATGACGAGCGAGGCGGGAAAGCGATCGCTCACCTCTTTTGCCTTTGCCTTTGCCAGCACGAGCGCCACCGCATCCGGGCTGGCGCCACCCAGTTCCAGCGGTGCTTCGATCGCGCGCTCATCGATATCGGCGGCGATCGCCTGAAAATGCAATCCGGCATTCTCCATCAGCATCCGCCGAAATGGGCTGGAGGATGCAAGGATAAGGGGCGAGGTCATGACAGCTGCCTCCGAGATAGTCATGGGGAGCGCTTAGCGCAGCTTGGGGCGCAGGGCAACAATGGCGGCAGCCGTCTCCTCGATGGAACGGCGTGTGACATCGATAATCGGCCAGTTGTGCCTGGCGCAGAGCGAGCGGGCATATTTCAGCTCTTCGGAGATCGCGGCCCGATCGGTGTAGCCGCCTCGATCGAAGCCGGGCGTCGTGCCAAGGATGCGGTTTTCGCGAACCTGCGAGATACGGTCGGTCGTCGCAACAAGTCCGACGATCAAGGGCTTCGTCGCCCTGGCAAGGCTTTCCGGCAACGGCACGCCATGGACGATCGGAATGTTTGCTGTCTTGATGCCGCGGTTCGCCAGATAGATGCTCGTTGGCGTTTTCGAGGTTCGGCTGATACCGATGATGACGACATCGGCATCATCATAGTCATCGGGCATCTGGCCATCATCATGATCCATGGTGAAGTTCAGTGCTTCGATGCGGGCGAAATAATCCGCATTCATCACATGCTGCGCGCCGACGCGGCGGCGCGAGGCCGTGCCGAGATAGGTCTGGAACACGTTCATCACCGGCTCGAGAACATTGACTGATGGTACGCCCATCTCCCTGCAGCGCTCGGCGATGAAATCGGCAAGTTCTCGATCGACGATCGTATAGAGGACGATACCCGGGCTGTGGTCGATCGCCTCCAAGACAGGCAGAAGCTGCTTGCGGTTTCTGATCAGCGGATAGACATGCTCGATCGGCTGGCTGGCATGGAATTGCACGGAGGCGGCGCGGCCGGCGGAGATGAGAGTCTCACCTGTTGAGTCAGAAATCAGGTGCAGATGAAAGAAGCTCGTTCGGTTTTCCACGCTACTTTCCATCACCTGTTGATATCTCGGGAGAAAAGAGAGGTACGGGAAGGGGGGCGTCATGGGCAAGTGGAAAACGGCCGAGTTTTCCACATTTGGAATTTTCGAGAGAAGGCTTTCGCGGCCGCTGTGGGCAATGTGGACAAGATTGGCAACACCTCGCTCGTCCCTGACTTGTCCCCAGACAGGGATGAGCCAAATTTCTCTTCAACCTCCTCAAAAGATTGAAAAATCGCCTTTCTTTTCCACATATCGGCTTCTGAGCTCGAAATCTCTCCCAAGTCCGTGCTCGAGGCGCGACAAATTGGACAGGCAAGGGATGAACTTTAATCCTTGCTACTCACCGACTCTAAGAAATAGAAACCTTTCAATATATGTTTGGTTTTATATAGGACGACGTCTGTGACCGATGAACGCCGGAAGATC